>JAHEJI010000126.1 GCA_024638965.1 Planctomycetaceae bacterium | reverse complement strand
TAAATAACCGTGCGCGATTTTGACTCACGCAGCTAGTTGTAATTGGAACTGTTTTTTTCTTCGTCGATTGTAACGCGTTACGAATTTTCGGACATCTTTCATGAGGTCGTCGAGTGCGGGGTGGCGGTGATTTCGTGTCACTTGATCGTGGAGATCCTTCCAGACCCGTTCGATGCGATTTTCATTGGGGCAGTAAGGCGGCAGGAACTCAAGCGTAATGTTGCTCAAGTGGTGGGCCAATGCGGCGTTGACGATCTTGCTGCTGTGGATGCGGTAGTTGTCCAGAATTACGTAGATCCGTTTTGCATCCGCATATTTTCGTTTTATTTTCTCCAGCAGTTTCAGGAACAGATCGCTGTTTTTCCTTTCGCCTTCGACCACAACCAGTTCGCCGTTTTCAGCATTGAGTGCTCCGGCGAGGTATCGCTTTTTGTTTTGGCCAGGTGTAAGTACTTCTTTTTGTGTCCCGCAATTCATCCAGTCCAAACCGATTTTCGGGTTCAGATGGATATCGACTTCATCTTCGTAAACGAGAATTTCGCCCGGTTTGAGCCTTTTCTGAGGACGCTTGAGCTGTTGATTCTGCGGGTTTTCGCCCACTTTGACCACGGACAGCCTACCGTCGGTCGGGGACGACCGCGGCGCGCCTTGATCGTTTTCAGAGCCCGGCTCATGGTCGCCGGATGAATGCGGATGCCTGTTTCGCGAACCATCACCTCGACTAATAGCTCACGAGTCCATGTCGGCCGCAGGTAACCAAACTCGCGAGGGCTTAAATCGACAATCTCTTTCAGGCGACCGAGATAACCTTCATCCAGTTTCAGATCGCCATTGTCTTCGCGACGATCATACAGTCCGGCAATTCCTTGTTCGACGAAACGGTTCACTACACGTCGCACCGTCTTGGTCGAGCATTCGACCGTTTCAGCTATCAACGAAACTCTGTGACCCCCAAAGTTCATCAAAACAATCCGAATTCGTATCGAAAATCGCTTGTCATTGGTTTTCTTCAGCATTCGACGCAAAGCAGTCTTGACCGTCGGTCGTTTTCCCGAGACCATCCTTGGCATGGGCTTCCTCCTGAGAACAATTGTTTGCAGACAATTTCAATTCTCAGATGGAAGCTTTTTTCGTATTCTTATTCCATACCAATTTTCCGGGACATATTCACGCACGGTTATTTAGTTTTGCCGAGCCGCAAGTCGAAAGAAGTCGAACAGCGGGTCGTCTTGCCCGTCCAACATCTCGATCAAACGCTTGCCAATCAAGGGCGAGAACTTAAAACCGTGACCTGACAACCCCGCCGCAAATACCAATTGAGAATGAACGGGATGATGATCAATCACAAAATGCTCGTCCTGCGACTTGGTATACATACAGATGCTGTGATGTACGAGTCGTTTTCTGGTGAAATGAAAGTGAGAGCTGAGAAACTCTTCTGACTCTTGCCGTTCCGCCTCGTCCAGGCTTCGATCAACATTCGTTGGATCAGTAACGATCGAACCGCCCGTATGTTCCGCGATTTTCATACCGAGGTTGTCGAGTTCCGGGAATCCATAGAAGCATCCCGCGTCCGATTCGAACAAGAAACATGGGAAACCATGTTGCAGTTTGTGGTCGATCCGGTCGATCTGAAACCAATGCTGCTGTTTGCGCACGATCCGGAAACCAAAACTCAGTCCCAACAATTCTTCTGACCAGGGACCACCCGCGACGATCAATCTTCGCGACTGGTAACGCTGTCCACACTCAGTCGTTACCGAAAACGAATCGTCGTCATTGGCGTCCCAACCGACGACTTGATCGTCTGTTGAAGTTTCTGCACCCAATGTTTTGGAGAGTTTGATAAAGTTTGCGATGCACCGTTCCACCCTCAACAGCCCTGCCGATTTTTCAAAAATCGCGATGTGACCGTCGCGGAGCCTCAAGATCGGAAACCGCTTCATCGCTTCAGCCGTGGACCAGGTCTGAACCTCAAGTCCATACCGACTGGCGCTGGTCTGGATTCCTTCAACAAGTTCACCGTCGGGATCACCCACCTGAAGCAACCCGGTTCGCTTGATCAAATCCTGGCTACAGGTTTGTTGCAGGTCATCCCAACGCTCAAATGCCCGTTGAGCAAGCGGAACATAATCCGGATGTTCATAATAGGCGGCCCGGATGATCCGAGTTTGCCCATGCGAACTGCCGCGCGCATGGGCAACGCCGAAACGATCGATGCCGAGCACGTTCCAGCCTTTTTTGGCGGCGTGATAAAGGGCAGCACTGCCGATCCCCCCAAAACCAATTACGATGCAATCGTACATGATTGCTTGCCCAATCAATAATTTGGAGTCGGTGGACGGTAGTCTTCTGGATTGATGGTTCTGAACCAAGCGATAGTCTTTTGCAGTCCTTCCCGCAACGGAACTTTCGGCTCCCAATCCAGGTGCTTTTTCGCCAGTCCGATATCTGGCTGACGACGTGTGGGATCATCAGGCGGCAGGGGACCATAAACCAGTTTCGACCCGCTATCGACCAGCTCAACGATTAACTCGGCCAACTGTTTAATCGTGTACTCGCCCGGATTGCCCATGTTGATGGGGCCGGTTAAATCGTCTGGCGCATTCATCAAGCGAATAAAACCTTCGACCAAATCGTCTCGATAACAAAACGACCGTGTCTGAGAACCATCGCCAAAAATCGTAATGTCCTGACCAGCAAGCGCCTGACGAATGAAATTACTTACAACCCGCCCATCAAACGGATGCATCCGAGGACCATAAGTATTGAAAATCCGGCACACACGAATATTGGTTTTGTTCATCCGGTTGTAGTCAAAAAACAGCGTTTCCGCAGCTCGTTTTCCTTCGTCATAGCAAGCTCGAACACCAATCGGATTCACACTTCCTTTGTAAGTCTCGGGTTGCGGATGAATTTCCGGATCCCCATAAACTTCACTCGTTGAAGCCTGAAATATTTTGGCGTTACAGCGCTTCGCCATGCCCAGCATGTTAATCGCACCCATTACCGAGATCTTCATCGTCTTGATTGGGTTATACTGATAATGACCGGGAGCCGCCGGACAAGCCAAGTTGTAGATCTGGTCAACTTCCAAAAAGATCGGGTGAATGACATCGTGTCGAATCAGTTCGAAATTCGGATTGCCGAGTAGATGAATTACGTTCGATTTCTGGCTGGTAAAGAAATTATCCAGACAAATAACATCGTGACCCTCGGCAACCAATCGCTCACACAAATGAGACCCGAGAAACCCTGCACCCCCTGAAACCAAAATGCGTTGAATTTGCGACACCTAAAGCAACTCCCACTGTTTTGAATCAAACATCGAGCCGCCAGTATACTGAGGTAGCCGAAAATTCGATACCGCAGACGCAGTAATCTGCACAATCAGCAAACTGCCGAAAAGAATAAACGCCCTCACGACGAAAAACGATTGGAATTGAAAACATAACGCTTTAATTCGGAGACCGCGGATGTTTTGGGAACTGTATCAGATGAACCAGATTAGCAAGGCGCGATCACAGGCCGGTCGTGCCAAGCTCAAAGCGGAACAAGTTGTCAACCACCTAAACCTGTTGGAAGAAAAAGTCGCAAACTTGGCGCTTGCCTGTCAGTCACTCTGGGAAGTCTTGAGTGAAACTTCTGGGATCACCCAAGAGCAACTAGAAGCCAAGATGGAAGAAGTTGACCTTCGAGACGGTCGCAAAGACGGAAAACTCTCCCAAGTGACGGATCATTGCCCGAACTGCGGAAGAAAAACCAGCCGCCGACGTCGAGTCTGCATCTATTGCGGCACTCCAAATGAAACCGACGAGGTATTCGGATTACGCTAACTGGTCAAGCAGTTAATTCAAACACAATTTTCAGGTCACCGGCTCGTATTCTGACCACGGATTGCACTGATGAGCGCGGGTAGCATTCCCCAGTTCATCTTTGTATGGCTAATGCCAAGGGCTTTTCCGTGTCTTCCGTGGTTCTAATTCCCATGGGGTTCCGAACGCGTCACGGGTTTCGCTTGAAGACCACAATACACACCACCATCGCAACAAATATCAACATCGATCCGACCAAAAACGGCGATCCCGGGATGCTGGCGAAAGCGGCTTCGGAAGTGAAATAGCTAAATAGGCCGGCCGTAAAAAACAAGGGCGCAAAAATATTGGTCAAGCTCATCAAAGAAGTCAAAGCGCCTTGGACTTTACCTTGCTCAGACGATTCGACTTTGCCAGCAATCACACTTTGGATGGCGGGCCCGGTGACGCCTCCCAAGGAACCGAAGATGATGATCACCAACATCATCCAGCCTTGGTTGGCCAACCCGTAACAGAGAAATGCAACTGCCGAAATCGCAGTTCCATAGACGATCGCCTTGCGTTCGCCAAGTCTTGAAATAATGGGTCGCACCAACCCACCTTGCACGACCGCAGCCGTGATTCCGACGAGTCCCAGAACCAGGCCATTGGTCAATTCGTCCCAGCCAAAACGATAACCGGTGTACAACACCCAGACATTTTCCAAACCGCGTTGAGCGAACGACATGCACACGAACGCAATTGAGAGTCCCGCAATCAATGGATAAGCCCGCAATCGGCCAATCGTTCCAAACGGATTGGCTTTGGCCAAAGTAAAACTGCTTCTTTTGTGCAACGGCAATGATTCGGGCAGAACAAAAAATCCATAACCGCAGTTTGCAAACGCAAGGCCGGCTGAGACAAAAAACGGCAAGCGAATATGAATCCCGCCCAACAATCCGCCAAGCGCCGGTCCAAAGATAAACCCCAGCCCAAACATCATTCCAACCAGACCAAAATTGCGAGCTCGGTTTTCAGGCGTTGAGACGTCAGCAATATACGCATTCGCGGTTGAGAAACTCCCACCCATGACACCCGCCAGAATTCTCCCGACGAACAGCCATGTAATGCTGGGCGCAAATCCCTGAATCAAAAAATCAATCCCCAGACCAAACAGCGCCCCCAATATGATCGGCCGTCGTCCAAACCGATCCGACAGCGCTCCAAGAATCGGTGCGCAAAAGAATTGCATCAAAGCATAAGAAGCCCCGATCAGTCCGACGTACCAACCGGCGATCGAGTCAACATCAGCGCCCGATACGAACTCGCTGACAAAATCCTTTACCAGTTCCGGCAGGACAGGGATGACGATGCCAATTCCAAGAATGTCAATAAACAGCGTCAGCAAAATAAACGAGATCGCCGCATTGCCGCCTTTTGGTTCATTTGGCTCTTCATTTAACGGCTGATCCGCAGAATTCCCGCCACTTGGGTCATCGCTCATTACATTTCCGAATTGCGTTTAATACGATTGACCGCAGAGTTTTATCGTCAACCGTGCAAACCGTCCATGACGGCAAGCATTTGCGTTGAAAATGGCGTGTGGAATTCCCAGCAAGCTGCATTTTTGGACGACATCCGGTCAAACCAAATGCAAAACCGAAGTTCTTTTGACTTACAATTTTGAACAAAGTCAGTAGCGAAACAAAAATTTGGCCAGGTTGTTATAACAGTTGATTAAGGCTGTAAACAGTTATCAAGGAGCATCACGTGGGACAGAGCAAAGGATCTTCATTATTTTTGGCTTCATCGTTAATGCTCACGCTGAACCTGATCAGTTTTGAGCGACACGTTGCAAATGTTATTTGGGGATGTGATCAAGCCGGTCATGTGGAAGTGGAATGCGTCGACGAATCAGGAGATCCGGTCGAAGTAGCCGAGGTTTTTCTATTTCAATTCGACGGAGATCGCTATCAGTTGTTCGGACCCTTCATTTCAAATATGGAAGGTAAAATCGAGTGTGAACAAGAGCTGTTTAGTGATGATAAAGGCCACTACGATCGTTGGATTTACGCGCGAATCAAAGGCGAATCGCTGGGGATCGCCAGAGCAGTTCGTTTTAGAAATTCTGAACAAGTAATCAATCCGAAGCACGAGGTAACTCTCCGGCCCTCACGTTCGGTCAAAGGCACCGTTCAAGTTCCGCCTGAATTCGATCCAACCAAAGTCAGGGTGCATATCCAAGTCCTGCACGTAAAATCTGGCGACGGGATGTTCGACTTCGATTCGCTTCCTCGGCATGAACGATTCCCTGGGCTCGATACTGGACTAAGTGAGATATTTGATTGCACGCCCGATGCCGAGGGTGTTTTCACGTTTGATGATCTTCCCGTGAATGGACGAGTTTACCTCGTAACCCACGCTACAGGACTGGGCCAATCTCAATGGAAAAATGAAGGTTGGCACCTGGAACCGGATCCAGAATTGAGAATCGAAAAGGAGGTTCCAGTAACTGGTCGTGTTCTAACACCGGACGGAACTCCGGCATCTGGGATCACTGTTGGGGCTCGTTTACAAGCGGGTCAACCGATGAATCCGTGTCATCTTTCATCGTTTACAGGAAAAACGGATAGCCAAGGCAAGTTCAGCATTAGCGAAGTGCCTCACCAAAAATTTACGATTTCGATCGATGCCCCCGATCGAAAAATTGTCTTTCATCCGCAGCCAGATTTGATTGGCGATTCATCCACCGGCGTAAAAATTGAATTGCAAACCGAAACTCCGATTCGCGTTGCTGGCCGGGTTGTCGATCAAGATAACAAGCCAGTTAAAGGAGCAGCCATCTCGGCCATCGCCAATCCCGATATTGGATTTGATAGCGATCAAACGAATGAAGCCGGAGAATTCAATTTGCTGGTTCCGTCTGGCAAAGTGCAGCTCTATTTCAATGGTCTTCCAGCCGGGTTTGAATACCCCGATCCGCAAATCGTAAAAGAATTCGAGGTCAAAAAAGGGCAAGCGGATATCGAAAGCGTTGAGATCGTTCTTGAGCGAAGCTCAGAAAAATGAAAACCCTGGTAGCATCAAAAAAGCGGACGGAGAGGGATTCGCCCCCCGGTACGGTTCCCCGCACGCCGGTATTAGAATAGTCCGACTATTCGGTCATGCGAAGCTCAATCCGCTCGTTTGAATTCATGTCCAGCACTTTGACAGTCGTGCGACCGACGGCTGTGATTCCAACGACGTAAATCCCAAGCCATTTGAAATGCACTTCCCATTTTTGTTCCCGCGGGTGAAACAAGCGGCAGAGCTCACCGGTCTCTGGATCCAACCCCGTTAGGTTGGGGCCCTTGTGAAGTTTGCAGTCAATACATGCCAACGCCAAGTTGTTTACGTCATCAACACCGCCGTGTTTTTTGGGGATGATGTGTTCGACATGCAAAGCAGCCAAAGGAGAATCGTCTTGGCAAAGCTGGCAATACTCGCAACAGTTTTCGGCGCGACTTCGTACAAATTGACGAGTCGATTCATTCACTGCACGAGTCGTTTCCTAACACTTGGCGTGCTTTCCGTTGTAGGACAGCGATGAATTTGTTGGCTCGAACATAACCTTGATATTCCGAGCGTTCTTGTTCTGAAAGCTCGTCTTCCGTCGATTTCCTTGCCAATTGATCGATTCGATCGCGCAAGTCGGGATCAGACTGGAATTCAACAACTTGTTGGGCTTTCTCGGGCAGAAATATCCGCAAGAAGGAAGACAGCCCTCGGTCAAATGCTGCGTTGTCGGAACTATTGCTCATGCATTCATTTTACGTGAAAACATGATCTGAAATCAAGCTTTTGTGAGTGCGGGACGATCGATTTCGACCTTGTTGAACTGCGAACTTTCAATGCTAATTAACTCCCGTGTTCACTGAAGCAGGACTTTTTTGACAACGGAACAAACGCAAATTCGCCTGCCCATTTGAGACTCATACCAATTCCGTGCATGAAGTGGTATTTGAAATGCAAAAAGCGGACGGAGAGGGATTCGAACCCCCGGTACGGTTCCCCGCACGCCGGTTTTCAAAACCGGTGCCTTCGACCAGACTCAGCCATCCGTCCTCGCTTGTTTGTCAACCGCTTGGCCGGGTAACGATTGACGATCGTCTTCCTGCACCCGCCTAAGCCAGTCAGTGCAGAAGTCGACAGCCGTCGATTTGCAATCGCGGCGGTTCGCAGGGCAGCATTCTACAAAAGCAATGATATCCCGAAAACCCCGTACAACTGCCGCGGCTCAGCCCAAATAAACGTCGGGAATCAACTGATTGATCCGCTCGGTTAACATCTGGACCAACATCGCCTCGGGACTCGAATAAGAAAAGATCGGTTCCAGTTCAATATCACCCAATACCGTTTTTCCTTCGAAAAAAATCCGCGACGCCGTTTCGCGATCAATGAGGTACGTCGAAGCCATCGAGTCGTCTCCCCAGCCCTCCGTTTCAGTTGCAATCCCAAACTTGAGCGGCGCATCCGGTTTGGCAATCAGGGCGACGCGATTTCGATACGACTGATCGTGACTTCGAATCGCCGTTTTACTGAATGAAAGGTTCGGCTCAAGAAACGAGAGTCGCGGCGGCCTGACCACACGCCATTTCGTAGGCTCTGCGCCCACGAGTACTCCGCCCGACGTGTTCAGTTTCATTTCTTTGGCAGACGCCTCATGCATTAACAAGTTATCGGCCACCATGCAGAATTCGCCGCTGGGCAAATACGAAATCTCGGCGTTTGTTCCATCCTTCAATCGTGCAAACATCGGCGCATGTTCGGGATTGAGCAAATCCTCGTCTGGATTGAGCAATTTAATGTCTTGCTCGGCAGCTTCACGGCTGCTCACCAAGGCGAAAGCACAGGCCCGCTCAATGTCGCCGCCAAGCCGCAGGCTCCAGAACGGATCCCTGACCTTGAACTGTTTGTTAATCAGGAATTCCAGGATTGCCTCGGCGGGCACATTGCCGGACTCGCCCTCAAATGAAAATCTCCGTTGCGCCGGGTTGTACCGGCACCAGTTGTCCAATTGCCTGGGTAGCTCGGGTGGGCGTCTTCCGGCCAGCCGAAACGAGACTACGTATTGAAGTTGTTCGCTCACAGATCTTGCCGTTAATTATTTAAGGTCCGATGTTTTTTTGAGCGGCGATGTGATCGACCACGATCAGAGTCGACAAGCATTTTATCAAATTTGGCCCTTCAAAACCAGTGAATTTGGTACTGCTGAATGTTGATTGAACTTTGTTTTTATTCCGAAACATCCTAATATTATCGGGGAGCGCGAGTTTCGTCAGATACTGCTTAACCTGCGATGATTGGAGTACGGTCAAGTCGTTCAGGAATATGGGAGAATGATGAGATTCACAACCAAGCAATTCATGATCGTCGTTTTTTGTCTCTCTCTTTTCATTGGCTCAGTAATTCGTGGGCGGGGCTATCTTGGACCAGATGGCGTAATCTTGTTTGGCTTAATGTCCTTTTCGGCTGCTATCGTGCTCGCAGGTCTGCTCCTCACCTGGGAAGAACGAAATTGGTGCACACGCATGCTGCTCGCAATTTTCGTTGGCCTCCTCATCTTCACGTTAGCTTTTCCCGGAATAGCGGTGGGCCATGCGCACTGGATTTGGCTGATTAAGTAGCGGATGGTCCAGTCTTTACTGACATTCGTGTCCAAATTTTGAGGGAGCCCTAGTCACCTCGGCGAAAAGGATCACTCGAAAAAAGCACGAGAGTTCCTTCACCTCGCTCCACTCGGTTCAGGATGACACCCGCGCGGGGCCGAACGTATTCCGGATCGCATCGTTTAACCTCGTGGGCAACGCCGCTTGGCACTTCCTTTACGGCGACTCGACACCCTTCCGAAGCACATGAGGGTCCGGGAGTGTGAAACGAAAAGATTTCTTGCTGAATCAACAACCCTCACCCGACGCTGAGACGACGACCTCTCCCAAACTTGGGAGAGATTGGGTCCTAGAGTACCATTGGGGGGCAACGCCCCGCGTTTAGAACAACGAAACGCGGCCCGTTGGGCGCGCGGTTAAACGAAACTGCTACGGAAGCGCCTTCATCAACACCGGACTCAATAATCGCCAATCGTTGAACGATATTTTTGGCATAACGACCCTTGGAAGTTCGTCGTTGGTTCAAATCATCGCGGTTGAGAAAACACACCCTCAGCCTTACGATTGTGGCTGAACTTTCAATACGCTTTCTAGTCAGAAACTTGAGTGGATGGAAAAAACAGGCGTTGCACTTGTTGGGATGGGGACCGTGGGAGCCGGCGCTGCCAAGCTTTTGTTGGATCAGGGCGACCGCACAGCTCGTCACGCAGGTCGAACATTGTGGCTTACGCATGTCGTCGTCCAAGATGCGAAAAAAGCTCGCAATATTGATCTTCCCAACGGCGTCTTGACCGATGACTTGCAGGTTCTGTTGGATGACGAAAGCGTCAAAGTCGTTGCCCAGCTGGTAGGAGGGATCGAACCAGCCAGAACGATCATGCTACAGCTGCTTGAAAGTGGTAAAGACGTCGTGACGGCCAACAAAGCTCTTCTCGCCGAACATGGACCCGAGCTTTTTGATCGAGCCCGACAACTTGGCCGATCGATCGCGTTTGAAGCTTCCGTGGCGGGAGGTATTCCAATTGTCGCCAACATCAGCCAATGCCTTTCGGCTAACCAAATCCAGTCCATCCGGGGAATCCTAAACGGAACGAGCAACTACATTATCTCGCGAATGGATCGAGATGGGGCCGACTTTGCCACCGCACTTGCATCGGCTCAGGAATTGGGCTTTGCGGAGCCGGACCCGACGATGGACATCGACGGGAGTGACGCTGCCCAGAAACTGGCGATCCTGGCACACCTTGCTTTTGGTGCGAGAATAAATTGGCAAGACTTTCCGCGACGCGGGATCGATTCCGTTGATTCGACAGATATCGAATACGCTCGTCGTCTTGGCTACCGGATCAAGTTGATCGCTTACGCCCGACTGTTGCCAGTCGGTTTGCAACTCGTCGTCGCTCCGATGTTGGTCAAACAAGGCAAGCCGTTGGCTGAAGTCCGTGAAAATTTTAACGCCTTATCTATTGTTGGCGATGCCGTAGGGCCCGTTTTTTTCCATGGACAAGGGGCAGGGCAGATGCCGACTGCTTCTGCGGTCGTTGCCGATATGATCGATACGGCGGTCGGTCGCACAAAGATCACTTTCAAAACTCTGGAACTCTGGTCAGACGGTCATGCTCGAGTCGATATTGCCCCACCCGGTGAATTGATGGGACGATTTTATATGCGTTTCGACGTCATGGATACGCCCGGTGTACTCGGGCAAATCGCGGGCCGGTTGGGCAAACACGGGATCTCGATTGCATCTGTATATCAGCATGAGCCCGATCCAGACAAACGCCAGACCGTGCCCGTCGTCATCGTGACTCACCGAGCCTCAGAAGCCGATGCAAGTCGGGCAATCAAACAAATCGCCGAGTTGCCCACCGTTGGCGATCAGCCAGAACGGTTTAGAATCTTGGACTGACGCCAAATGCGGAACGCGGAATGCGGAATTTCAATGGAGTGCGCGATTGATGAAGTACGTGATTATCATTCCGGATGGATGTGCGGATGAGCCGCAGCAGGAATTGAGAGGGAAAACTCCATTGGAGGCGGCGAACACTCCTGCGATGGATGAAGTGGCATCGCTGGGAATCGTCGGACGAGCCAATCATACGCCAGCTCATTTGACGGCAGGGTCGGCGGTCGCCAATATGAGCTTGTTCGGTTACGACCCGGTTGCAAACTTCACGGGGCGAGCACCGCTTGAGGCGGCCGCCCAAGGCATCGAACTTGGTTCACACGATTGGGCCATCCGCTGCAATCTGGTCACCATTGAAGACCAGATTATGCGCGACTTCACCGCCGATCACATCACTTCCGATCAAGCCAAAGCGTTGTTAGCGGTCGCTCAGGAAAAAATCGAAGACCAACGGATGGTGTTTGCTCCGGGTGTAAGTTATCGAAATCTGTTGCTCTTTCGTGGAAATGCAGATCAGGCTTCTCCCTTTTCTAACGAAACTCGCAGTACACCGCCGCATGATTTGACCGACAAATCGGTCAACAACGATTTCCCGCGGGGCCCCGGAAGTGATTTGCTTTCGAGAATTATGAACGACAGCTTCGATTGGTTTGCCGATCATGAAGTCAATCGATCCCGTATCGCCAATGGGCGTTTGCCGGCAACCAATCTCTGGTTGTGGGGGCTTGGCCAACGTCCTCAACTTGGGCTGTTCAACGACTTGTTTGGCAAGTCGGGTGCGATGATCACCGCGGTGGATCTGCTTCGCGGATTAGCTTGTTTGGTTGGCTGGGATCGAATCGAAGTACCGGGTGCGACTGGGTACACCGACACCGACTACGGAGCCAAAGGTCAGTTTGGCATTGAAGCCCTCGAGAAATACGACATTGTTTGCGTCCATGTCGAAGCGACCGACGAAGCATCGCATGAAGGCGATGTCGCCGCAAAGATCAAAGCTCTTGAACGCATCGACGCGGACATCGTTGCGCCCATGTTAGATAAACTCAAAACGCTTGACGAATGGCGTATGTTGATCACTCCCGACCATCCAACTTTTATTCGCACAAAAACCCATTCACATGGCGACGTACCGTTCGCGATCTGCGGAACGGGCGTGGACACAGACGAGTTCCTTGCCTATAGCGAAACGTCTGCAGCGAACAGTCAACTTGCGTTTGATCGCGGCTGCGAACTTATGCCATTTTTTATTGGTTAGTCTTGGCGGTTGGTTTGGATGCCAGTGGCCATTCAAACCTGAGTTGACAAGTTCGTAGTACCGGCTTTAGCCGGTAAATTCCGCTGAAGGCGGGACTACAAACATGTCGTTTCAACACTGACAATTCACTAAAATCACTGGTGACTCTTCTTTTAGGAATTTCCAATGAGACCTACGAAACCACCCAGCGGGAAATGCCCGAACGAACGAGAATCATGCCCGCTGCAATGCAAATACAATCACTTTGAATCGGAAGAATTGACCATCCACGCTTGGGAACTGAAGTGCCCAGATTGTGGCTGGCGCGATACGATCGCGTTTCGTAGTGATGAAGAAGAACCCGATGAAGATTGCGATCCAGAGATGTGTCCGTTTTGCCATTTGAAGGGAATGACTCCCGGACAGAATCCATGCGAGTCAACAACAGTAGCCGAGTCTGCCTCAGACTCGAGTCAGTCTGGACAGACTGATCTGCAGAATCCGTGCGAGTCGAAACAGTAGGCGAGTCTGTCTCAGACTCGAATCAGTCTGCCACGGTGGACCGACCTCAGAATCTCGGTGGAGCGAAGTAGGACATTAGTGGCGTTTGCGCTGTTCCAGCAAGGCACATACGCGACTTTTCGGCCTACGTGAAAAATCCCGGCTGACCACTAAGGAAAAACGTAACGCAACACGTTTCTGACGGGCTGATTGGGGACGTAAGCCGTGGGTTGGCCAACAATGCCCTTGCCAAGGTAGGTGCCTGGCGGCAGATTCTGTGAACGGATAACCGGCTGGAACCGGTACGTGGGCGGAGCAATGGGTTGACCACTCAAGTTGGTTCCGGGGACAAAAAGCGGTCCTTGAGGTGCCGCTTGCGGAGCAACTTGCACTGACTGGAAGTTTGGAACCGTCCCGGCCGGGACTTGAAAACCTCCCGTAGGTCCGCAATCACAATTTTGTGCTGTTCGAAGCACTGAATTGTTGGAGTTGGGTGCTTGAAAAGCCGTACGGCGAAACGTTCGATTAACGGGATTGGTCTGCGCGACCACTGCTACGGATTCGCTGGGTGTCAGCCGAGCCATTCGGGGGGGCGAGGTCGCTGGATAAGGATAGACATCGTATTGCGCCGGTCGTTGCGCGGATACTTGTCGCTGTGAAGTCCGACTCGTTCCCAAATTCGAGTTTGAGACGAGTCGAAATTGGCTGCCATTTAAAGAATTGGAATTGTCTCGACTACGCACCGGCAATTGAGCGATCGTTATTATTTGCTGACGACTCGTCCCCGGAACGGTACGTCCGGAAATGCTGCCGCCGGTTCGAAGAGGTGAAGTCGATTGGATATATTCGTCCGGCGCAATTGGACGAGTCTGAGCTTGCGTTGGATTTGTTTGAGATATCGTCGTGCAAACAACGATCAACATGGCCAACTTAATTTTCATCATTGTCCTTTCGCGAGTTGTGACTTCAAAAATGAAGTATCACGAATTCAACCAAGCAATTCCCGGACACTTCCGATCATTGAACCTGTGTGACAGCGTTTACCAGAATCGATAGGCAAGGCCAACATCAGAACGCTCGGTTCTGCAAGTGAGCAAAAGCTAGCATGGCGAAGCGATCTTTGGCGTCACCGATGAACTGTCTGACCCGCATTTCTCACAGGCTGTAGGCTGGCGTCGACAAACGGCGATGCTGGTGGGTCGTCACTCGCTTTTGGTCCTTTCGGCCAGAGTGCACTTTGTTATATTGAACAACCGAGTTTGCGACGAACCACCAACCAATTGCGCGAGTTCGATCCACCCTGCGGCAGATGACTTTTCGTTTTTTGCGGCCCAAAACCATGATTGCATTGTGATTAACCGTGTCTAAGCGGCGGTGCCCGAATGGTACTTCCTTTACGGCGACTCGACCGCTCTCCCCGGCGACACGTGAGGGTCCGGGAGAGAGAAGCGAAAAGATTTCTTGCGGAATCAACAACCCTCACCCGACGCTGAGACGTCGACCTCACCCAAACTGAGATCGTGCGGCTTTTTTAGTCGTTGATTAGATGAGAGTTACATCACCCTCTCGCTTGCGGGAGGGTCGGACGCGGTAGCGGCCGGGGAGGGTTTTTCGTGCGGTTCACAAGACCCTCTCCGGGCCTGAGAGCCCGACTCTCCCAGAGGGAGAGTATTTGATGCTCGTAAACTCTTGCAGAATCCGAACTCCTAAGCCGCACGATCTCAACTTGAGAGAGGTTGGGTCATGCTCAATTCAAACAGAAAATTTGCGAGAATATTGAACGTTTTTGTGTTAGGCCTTCTTTGCCCCCAATTTTGCGATCTTTATTCCAAAAAACCCATACGTTAACGTCATCAACGGGCTGATCAGATTGAAGAAACAATAGGGAGCGAACAAAAACACACTGACTCCCAGCACTGCCTGTTGCGCTGCACCGCACGTATTCCAGGGAATCAATACGGACGTCACCGTACCTGCATCTTCTAAAGTTCGGCTGAGGTTTTGAGGGGCCAGACCGCGTTTGCGATATGTTTCGCGAAACATTCGGCCTGGAACTACGATCGAAAGATACTGGTCCGATGCGGTGACGTTTACGAACAGGCAACTCGCTGCGGTGGTTGCAATCAGCGATCCAGTCGAGCGGGCGAAATGGACTAAAGGTTCCGTGAGCCTTTGCAAAAGCCCACAAGCTTCCATGACACCACCGAAACACATGGCCGTAATAATCAGCCAAATCGTGTTCAACATCCCGATCATTCCTTTGCCTTTGAGAAGTTTGGCGGCCGCAATCTCGCCTTGAACCTGGGTTAGCTCGGTTTCGATCGCCTCATTCGAGGGGTAAGGCTCCGCGGACTCTCCCGTATCATTTCTTGTTGCGCCAAGCTGTTCTTTCAGCGAGGCTTCTCTTGCTGCCAGTTCAGCCTGCCGATCTGCTGAAATAGCCTGCGTCTCAAATGCCATTGAATTTGTAAATGCCACGTAGGCCCGTTTGTAATAAGGAGGTTTTTGGGTGACGACACTTTCGGAGCCATCTGCTGCGACAATCGTTACCTGTTCATCCTCCAATCCAGCAATCGTGGAGACCATGTCGGGTTGAAATACGATTGCAATCAGCCCGCCAGCCACCGCCCCAACAAACAGGGCCACGACGGCGTCAATCTTCATGACGACCATACCCAGCACTAACAATGGCACGACAAAAATAATCGGATTCAAATTGAATCGGCTGGCGATCGATTCTTTTAAGACTTCAGTTCCAACTGTCGTAACTCCGATGTCAGACGTAAATCCAATGGCCAGAAATATCCCCAAAGCAATCAGAAAACTTGGAACCGTTGTTAACATCATATACCTGATGTGCGTGATCAAATCCGTTTCGGCCATGGCTGCTGCCAGATTCGTCGTATCAGATAGCGGCGAAATCTTGTCACCAAAATAGGCACCGGAAATAATTGCCCCTGCCGCGACGGCTTCGCTAATTCCAAGCGCGGTGCCGATGCCTAGCAAAGCAATACCCACTGTGGCGACGGTTGACCACGAACTACCGGTTACCACAGAAACAATTGCGCAGACGATCGTCGTGGCAAACAAAAAGATCTGTGGATTTAAAATGTCCAAGCCGTAATAGATCATCGCGGGCACAATCCCGCTAACCATCCAGGTTCCCGCAAGTGAGCCGATCAGCAATAAGATCAACATGGCGACCAGGGTTGAGGCAATGCTCGACTTGATCCCCTCCAGCATCTTGAAAACGGGCACTTTGAGCATCCAACCTATGCAAGCGGCAACTGCTGCAGCCATCAGCAAAGCAATCTGGTTCGGTCCGTAAGATGAATCAGCACCGTACAGGTAGACATTAATTCCCAACAAAACGATCAAAACGATGACTGGCAACATCGCCGCCCAGAGACTAGGCCTTTTTAACTTGGCGGGAATTGCTGAACTCATGAATTGTTCCGAGTTGGGTGCCAACGGTTCTTAAGCGGCACCATTTTTTACGCTGCACTGGCGTTGTCAATTCGGGCACGGGAAGGTTGAGTCAGCGGCAGACGAAAAATGAACTGCGCCCCGTCCGAAAAGTCCGGATTCCAAACGAGTTGGCCATGGTGAAGTTCAGATATTCGCCAAGCTTTGGACAGCCCAAACCCAAGTCCGCGCCCTGCTTCTCGACCGGAAAAAAACGGGTCGAACAGATGATCGACTGCGTTTCGAGGGACGCCCGGCCCGTTATCGGTGAAGGAAATTGCAAGTGCAGATTTTGTTTCGCTCCAAATTCGAATAATTATTTTACCTTGTTGATCATCCAGTTTGGATTCTATGGATTCGAGAGAATTTTTTATAAGAGCTTTGATCGCGACGGCAATCTGCGTCTTATCCAACCAAATTCTCCCCACCTCCGGGTATCTGCGAATGTCGACCGATGAATCTCGCATTCGGATCGCTGGCCGCATTTCGGCCGTGACTTCTTTAACTAACTCGTAAATGTCAGCCAACACAAAATTTGGCTCGGGCGGATGTGCAAAGAGCATCAGGTCCGAGATCATTTCGTGAGCCCGCATCGCCTGCTCATAGATTACCGCCAGTTTCCGGCGACGCTCGGGATTGGATTCGTCAGAGATTAACGCCTGTGCTCGTGTCGCGACGTTGGCAAGTGGATTGTTAATTTCGTGACTGGCGCCGTATGCCAGCTGTTTCATTGAGTTAAGCTTTTCCTGCTGTAGCCGACAATGAAACTCGGTTTGTTTTTCGGCGGAATTGTATGCCAATTCAAAAACGGACTCAGCCAGGTTTCGTTGCTCGCCAACTTGGGTCGTTCTTGTCTGTTTGCAACCCGTTTGAAAATGCTTACCCTTGATCTCTGTTCCGAGCACTTTTTTAATCCAGGAG
>JAHEJI010000125.1 GCA_024638965.1 Planctomycetaceae bacterium | reverse complement strand
GAACGCGCGATCGTCACCAACGTGGAAGGGACTACCCGTGACTTTGTTACTGCAACCGCAAATTGGAACGATGTGGAAATTCGTTTGATCGATACCGCGGGGCTTGAACCTGTTGACGAGTCTCAGCCGAGTTCAGGAGCCATTGAATCGCAGGCGCAACAACAGGCGCGACGTCAACTTGCTCAAGCCGATTTGATTGTCTGTTGTGTCCCCGTGTCCAGTTCCGAAGATGACTTTCAAGCGATTTCGCAATGGCGGAATATTTCGCGCACGTCAGTGGCCCCAATTTTTGCGGTCACCAAAGTAGATTTGTTGCCATGCGCGGCCCAGGAGAATGTCAGGAACCGTCTCGGACGTTACCTCGATTTGAGAGCCCCAGCCGGTCAAGTAATCATGACCAGCAGCATTGAGTTTACGGGCGTCGAGCAATTAAAAAACGTAATTTGTGTGGCTGCGAAACAGAGTCACAGCAACACGGGGAGCTTTGTAAGCACCACCGCCACGCGGTCTTCCGACAGTCTCGAAGCTGCAGAAATCTCAATCCAAAGGGCCATCCACGCAGTTCACGCTGATTTGGGGTTGGAGATCGTCGCAGCTGAATTGCGACACACGTTGGACGAACTGGGAACCGTCGTTGGCACCGTCTACACAGACGACATCCTTGACCAGATTTTCAGTCGATTTTGCATTGGCAAATGATATGGCAACCATTGTCTCGATTGCTTTAAAGCAAGGTTTGCCCGCTTTGGGGGCTAATACAGCTACACGATCCGCCAAATTCGTAGTACCCTAATCGATTCTATTTCCCGTAAGTAAATCCCAAGTTGATCCAATGAGAAACGCTTGTCTCGGCCCTCTGCTGGCCGTCTATCTGCTGCCGACTCTGCTTCTTCTTTCGCCTACGGGTGTCAACCCATGCGACGCCCAACAAGTCGGTGACCGAGTCGTCGTCACAGCAAACTTCAAGACCAAGATTTACAACCAAGAAGTGGACGAGGTTTATGGAGGTTCGATCCATACGGTCACGTCCATTAATAACAAATGGTGTGCATTATCTGACGTCAAAGGTTGGTTGCCACTACAGTACGTCATGAATCTCGAGATGGCAAAAGATCATTACGACAAACGAATCGATGATCATGAAAACGACGCCGAAGCTTATGAGGTTCGGGGAATGATCTACCTTGAGTTGGAGGATCTGGTGCGAGCCTTCAACGATTTGAATCAGGCACTTCGTATCAACCAAAAACATGCCGCAACCTGGAATAATCGCGGAATGGTTTTGAAAGCCCAACGCAAATACCAACTGGCACTCAAGGATATGCAATATGCGATCAAGCTGAATCCCAATTATGCTCACGCCCACTTCAATCTTGGCACGGTGTTTTTGGCATTAAACGACTACCAGAACGCCATCGCGAGTTTTGACAAAGCCATTTCACTCAATGACTCGAACTCGTGGTATTTTCTCAGTCGCGGCAGCGCCAGACATGGCGCCGGCGATCCAGCAGGGGCGTTAAGCGACTACGATCGATCGATCCGTTTAAATAATCGTGTGGCCGACGCATACGTTGGTAAGAGCAACGTCTATTTGGGACGAGACGAATTAAAAGTGGCCCTCCAGTGGGCCGATCGGGCTGTCAACGTTCAAGCCCGGAATGCGATGGCACTTAACACTCGAGGTTGGGTCAAATACAAGTTGGGAGACTTGGCGGAGGCCATCGTCGATTTCAACAAGGCAATTCGCTACGCGCCCAAGCTTCCATTGCCCTACAACAATCGCGGCGTGTGTTTTGCAGCACAAAAGCAATACGAACTGGCGATTAAGGACTACACCCGTTCGCTCGAACTTGCTCCGAACTCACCGATCACGATCACCAATCTTGGCGCAGCGTGGATGAACAAAGGCGAGTTTGGGAAAGCAAAAAAAGAATATGAAAAGGCACTCAAGATTGCGCCTGACTTAATCGAAGCACTCAACGGTATTGCCTGGTTTCTTTCGACTTGCCCCGAGGAAGAATACCGTGACGCAGAAGCCGGTTTAAGACATGCGAAAAAGGCTTGCGAAACGACTGAATGGAAAGTCTGGACTTACATCGACACGCTCGCCGCAGCCGCCGCCAACCAGGGAGAATTCGATGATGCAGTTAAGTGGCAGAGCAAGGCGTTAGAGCTCGCACCCGCCGACGAAAAAAACGGTTGTCAAGAACGATTGGCCCTTTACAAGTCCAACAAACCCGTCCGCACTAACGTAGCCAAAACAGCCGACCTCAATTAGACGGGTCGTGACAAAATGGTTGTTGGTGGTCGTTTTGGGTCCCCATGGACGATATTGCATCTAGGTCAAAACGGTTGAGCCCGCGCGCTTGGTTCGATCAAGGAGAAGTTTTTGCTTTGACTGAAAAACGACTTGGGGTTCTCGTAGACGACTTGACGAATCAAGTTTTCACCATGTCCACGACGACGCATCTCCAGAATCAGATCGGGAACGGCGGTAGGTTTGGATGGCCCCCAGTCGCCTGCGGAATTCACACATAGTTTTTCCGGCCCATAGAGTTCAATCATGTCGACCGCGCGCGGGGGAGTGCATTTCGAAATTGGGTACAACGTCATCCCCGCCCAAAATCCTCTTTCCAGGACCTCGCGTACAGTGTGTTCTTCGACGTGGTCAACAAGAACACGATCCGGTTCGACTTGATTTTCGTCGAGCATATCCAGGATCATGTTGGTGCCCTGGAATTTGTCTTCCAGGTGCGGCGTGTGAATCAGGATTAGCTGCTCATACCGCAGTGCTAATTCGACGTGTTCCTGAAAAACAATCGCTTCATTTTTTGTATTCTTGTTGAGTCCAATTTCACCAATGCCCAGTACGTTCGAAGCATCGAGAAATTCTGGAATCATCGCCATCACTTCGCGCGAAAGTTCGACGTTTTCGGCTTCTTTGGCATTGATGCACAACCAGGTAAAATGTTGAATCCCATAGGCTGCGGCTCGTTTAGGTTCGACTTCCGTTAGCTGTCGAAAGTAGTCGCGAAATCCATCGACGCTCCCTCGATCAAAGCCAGCCCAAAACGCTGGCTCGCTCATCGCAGCGCAACCCATCTTCGACAGAGTTTCATAATCGTCTGTCGTTCGCGAAACCATGTGGATGTGCGGATCGATATAATACACGCGAAGAGCCCCCAAAATCCTTGCGGATAATCAGTAACCGAAAACTATCTAAGAACGGGCAGCAAACTGAAATGCTTCACGCCACGATTCGTCGTATTCGCGCGAAAACAACAATTGCACCTGTTCGGCGCGGTCCGGACTGTCAGACATCAGGATCAAAATACCCTTGCGAAGCAATTCCAACTTTTCATCCTCGTCGACGTCGCCATCGGCTCGATCGATTCGGTCCAGACTTGCTGCGATCTGGAGGATTTTCGCGCGAATCTCAAGGAACTCGCGGTCCAAAATCTGTTTTGAATTCATAAATCGGCCTTTTTATTCTCAATCTGCCTTTACAATATGATATTCAGAGATTCGATGTCTCACCAGATGCTGGTTTGGCAAACGCCCACAAGAAACATCAGATGATAAACCGTGTAAATAATGCCGACTTTGCGACTTGCCCAACTTGGGCGGCGATTGCTGCGTTTTTAGTTGGAACCGTTTTCGCCATTCCGACCACCGCTCATGAATTTGACGATGGATTCGTAGAAAGATCGGTTTACGTGGTCATTCGCGATCGAACCGTCAATGTCGAATATTGTGTCGGTTGTAACGCCAAAACAATGGAGGATGCCATCGCCAAGTGGGCGGAAAAGGGTGAGCCAGATGGCTCTTCGCCAAAGCAGATTGAAGAGAAGCAGAAGTCGACCGCAGAAGATCCACCACTCATGCCCCCGCTTGAGCAACAATTTCAGACCGATTTGCTTGCACAGGTCGCGAAAAATCTGGTCATCAAAGTCGCCAATCGCCCACTTCAACTTAAACCCGTTTCGGTGGAAAGTTCCCCCCGACATCACGTAAATGCTGTAGCAACGCTTGAATTGGCACTCCCCGAGGCTGATTCGCTGACGCTTGCATTTCAGGACATGATGTTTTCCGAGAATGCTGGGGGCGTCCGCTACGCCGCGAAATCGCTGGGAAATGCGGTGATGTCACGCTCAAATGTCGCTACCATTATCATTCGGGCCGATCGTCACGAATTGAACGAGCTAACCCCAGAACAACGACTTGAAAAAACAAAAATTGATTGCCAATTGGTATTCGTTTCATCCGATGAAAAGTAAATCGGCAGCCAACTCGCCAAGATTGATCGCTTCACCTTGCACAAGCCCTCTGGCTACGTAAGACTGGACGATCGTTCCTCCCCGTTGTCCAGACCGCATGCACTTAAAAAAATTAGTCTCGTTTATCACCAACACTCCTCCAGTTGAGTTCTTATCCCTGTCCCTATGTCTCGAACGATAGCTATCGGTGATATCCACGGTTGTGGGACTGCGTTGGAGCGGTTATTGGAAGAAATCCAACCTTCGAAGTCGGACGTAATTGTTGGATTGGGTGATTATGTTGACCGTGGTATGGAATCGGCGCGGGTCATCGAGATTCTGATTGATCTGGTTGCCAAATGTCGATTTGTCCCTCTGATTGGCAACCACGAAATCATGATGTTCAAGGCCCTTCAGAGTCAGCAGGAATTTGATTTTTGGTTTCAGCACGGAGGCAGCACGACCGTCGCCAGTTACGGCGGCCGCATTCAAAACATCCCTCAGCATCATACGACGTTTCTCAGTCATTGTCAGAGGTTTTTTGAAACAGATCGTTACTTCTTCGTGCATGCAAACTATCAGCCGGATTTACCACTCGTTGACCAACCCGATCAATTGCTTTTTTGGGAACACATCCTCGCTTACCCTCCACCACCGCACTATACCGGCAAAACTGCGATCGTCGGCCACACTCCCCAGATCGAGGGGTTCGTCCGAAATCTTGATCACGTGCGGATCATCGATACGTTTTGCTACGGCGATCAATGGCTAACGGCTCACGATGTGCACTCCGGCGAGATCTTTCAAACGAACAACAATGGCGAGTTTCGAAAGTCCTGGCTTGACCCTCCAGAATTTTACGACGAAGACTTCAGCGAGTCTCACGACAACGCAAGCGATTTTTAGCCAGAAGAAAGCGGGCGAGATAAATTAAGCCAAATTCGCAGAAAGGTCAAGTTTCATGATTGAATTTCATCCGTTCGAAATGGAACGCATGATGTCCCATTTTGAACAGGAAGTAGAATTCAATCTGTCCGAAAGTGGCGTTCATCCAATCACGCTTCAGTCTCTGCTCAGTGATCATCCGGAAGCGATCAACGAACTGCTCGCGACCGAGATTAACTATCCGCATGTCAACGGAATCCCGTTGCTGAGAGACAATATCGCTGTGACTTACGACGGGGCAACACGCGACAACGTATTGGTGACTGTCGGCGCGATCGAAGCAAACTACGTGGCAATTCGAGCGATGTTAAATCCAGCGGATGAAATCGTTGTGATGTTGCCCAACTACATGCAGATCTGGGGCGTCGCCAAGAACCATGGGCTGACGGTAAAAACCTTCAAGCTCCAGGAAGACGACGGCTGGGCCCCCGATCTTGCCGAGCTAGAGAGTAAAATAAATGCTCGGACGAAGCTGATCGCGGTTTGTAATCCCAACAATCCAACGGGTCGGATCTTGACCGAATCGGAAATGGATCGCATTGTCGAACTTGCCAGCCGGAATGATTCATGGATCTTGGCCGACGAAGTTTACCGCGGAGCGGAACGCACAACCGACGAAATCACACCGTCGTTTTACGGTCGCTATGAAAAAGTTGTTGCGATCGGCAGCATGAGCAAGGCTTATGGTTTGCCTGGATTGCGAATCGGCTGGGCTGTCGCGCCTCCTGCGTTGCTGGAAGAATTGTGGGCGCGCCATGAATATGTTGCCATCTCGGCGACGATGTTGTCGAATAAGTTGGCCGCAATTGCCTTAGACCCCAAAACGCGAAAACGAATACTGGATCGAACTCGTTCATACATTCGCGCCGGTTTTCCTGTTTTGCAACAATGGATGGACGATCATCCAGGTCTATTTTCATTGACACCACCGGACGCCAGTGCCGTGGCCTTCATCAAGTACGATCTCGATATCAACTCGTCTGAGTTCATTCGGCGACTTCACAGCGAGAAGAGTGTGTTGATTGTTCCTGGTGATCATTTTGGACTGGATCATCACTTGCGTATCAGCTTTGGTCTACAACGAGATTATTTGACCTCAGGACTGGATCGAATAGCGAGTTTGATCAAGGAGTTGAGAGCGTGACCGACGAATTCGATGTGGCGGAATGGGTCGCCGAGGCCCACCGTCGAATTGAACCGCACGTTCGCAGAACCTATCTGGAATACTCGCCCACCTACAGCGAAATGAGTGGCGCGAATGTTTACTTCAAGTGCGAAAACCTGCAGCATACAGGTTCATTTAAGCTTCGCGGCGCGATCAACAAATGCCTGTCGCTCTCGCAAACCCAACGGCTGAAGGGCGTCGTCGCTGCGTCGACGGGAAACCATGGAAAAGCGGTTGCTTACGCGGCCAAACGACTCGCTGGAACTGCCATCGTTTTCGTACCCGAAAACTCGGAACCATCCAAAGTCGCAGCGATCCGGAAACTGGGCGCTGAAGTTCGAATTGCCGGTGTTGACTGTGTTGAAACGGAAAGAGCTGCCAGGGAATTCGCTGATCAAAATGGTGCCGTGTATGTGTCGCCGTACAACGATCCGTTTACGATTGCCGGCCAAGGCACGATCGGGCTGGAACTATGTGAACAACTGGACCAAATCGACGCCGTTTACGCTTCGATGGGCGGCGCTGGTTTAGTGACAGGAATCAGCGGTTATGTTAAGTCGCGTTTTCCCAATTGCCAGGTGATCGGCTGCTCGCCAGAAAACTCCAAAGTCATGATCGACTCGTTGCACGCCGGGAGATTATTGGATTTGCCGTCGCAGGAAACTTTGTCGGATGGTACCGCGGGCGGCGTTGAAGAAGGCTCGATCACGTTTTCTCTTTGCCAGCGACTCGTTGATCGTTGTGTTAGCGTGAGCGAGCAAGAGATTCGTGACAGCCTGCTTAAGTTTCTTGAGCTTCAAAGCATGTTGATCGAAGGGGCAGCGGCAGTTGCGATCGCCAGCTTGATGAAAACCCGAGAATCCGTCCAAAACAAGAACGTCGTGGTCGTGCTTTGTGGAGCCAACATCGGTATCGAAAAACTTGCCAAAGTTTTGCATTCATCCGATCCAGCCAAAATCAAGTAATCTCAAATGCGAATTATCCAACTCAACGAAATCGAATCCTTGTTGACCGAAATCGATTTGATGCCGGCCATCGAATCAGGTTTTGTTTCGTATTCAGAGGGTCAAGCCGTCGTTCCGCCCGTGGGTGAGCTGTTGTTGGACAGGGGCGAAGTGCACATTAAATACGGTTTCATCGAAAGCCAACCCTATTACGTCGTCAAAATTGCCTCCGGTTTTTATGGCAATGCGGAGTTCGGCCTTCCGACCGGTAGCGGACTGATGCTTTTGTTTTGCCAAAAAACGGGGCAGCTCAAGTGTATCCTTTTAGACGAAGGTCATCTTACCGATGTGCGTACCGCCATCGCCGGCGCGATCGCTGCCAAGCACCTGGCTCCCACGAATGTGTTCAGAATCGGGATTGTGGGAACCGGTATTCAAGCTCGCGCCCAGCTTCAGTACCTGGAAGGGATAACGAATTGCCGCGATGTCCTCGTGTGGGGTCGCTCCCAAGACAAGCTTGCTGACTACGTCAAGTATTTCTCGAACGACAACCTGCCCAGCTTCCAGATTGAAACGACACTCGAGATAGCCGACATCCAGAACCAATGCAATTTGATCGTAACGACGACACCGTCCAAGCAGCCTTTGCTCACCGCCGACCACCTCCTGTCCGGCACGCACATCACTGCGGTTGGATCGGACATTCCTGACAAGCAGGAACTAGATTCAAAAATTCTTGGCAAGTCCGATTTGGTCTGCGCTGACAGTATCAGCCAATGCCAGGTTCGAGGCGAAATCTCACATGCGCTCCGCAATCAGGATATCGAACTGGATGAATTGGTCGAACTGGGCAACGTCATTAGCGGCCAGGCCCAGTCACGGACGACTGAAGATCAAGTCACGATCGCAGACTTAACCGGCGTCGCCGTCCAAGACATTCAAATCGCCTCAGCCGTTTTCGAAAGTGCTGAACGGTTAAATTCCTGAACCTATTACGACAGCGCTAGCTTTAACCACGGATCGCACGGATGACACGGATTTTCAAAACAAAAGTTGCTCATTCATGAAATTGGCTGATGACAGCCATTATTGAAATCGTTAGCGGCTAATGAATCAGTGAAATCCGTATAATCCGTGGTTAAGCAAAATCAGACTTAGCGCTGTAGCACGAGAGAGTCTTGGCCGCGCCTTTGAGCCGTTCGCGATAGTGTCGGGCATCATTCGGCCAATCAGTGTAGCAACAATTGTCTCAATTGTTATTACGCATCACGCTCCCATATCGGGCAATTGAGACAATTGCAGCTCCACTAACTTGCCTCGATTTATTTGGCTTTGCAGTTCCATCGCCACTTCGAAAGAATGACAAGCGAGCCAAACAATTGAAATGCGTTGATCAGTTTTCTAGTGCGTGTCGCACGGACGTTTAGCGGTCGTGGCGCTCTGATTGCCGGTCGAAACCGACGAAAAGACCCCAAACTTAAACCAAACGCGCCCTAAACACTTAGGGACGTGCAAAAGCTGGTTTCCGGTCCAATAATTAATGGTGAATGGTGAATTATTAATTGGTTCTGTTCTCATTAGCAATTCAAAATTCACCATTCGCAATTAGTTGTTTTTTCACCAAAATCTGACCCCTCACCCGCCGCTGAGACGGCGACCTCTCCCCAAGGAGAGGTGTACAATGGGCATCTTCTCGGTTCGATTTAATAATCCTTCGCGGTCGAACTTGGCCAAATTCTGCATGTTATCTAGAATACAGCTGCCATGGTGGGTGTAGTGCAAGACTCGCTTGATACGGCGAGGGCAGCTGAGCAATTGCTGCAGTTGCCGGAAATTCTGGCAAACGCCACAGGCTTCGAAGAATGTGTCGCCGCCCTTGAGCAAGGGAAGATTGCCACTTTTGACGCAGTCTGGGGATCAACCTGCGCGCTGCTGTCGTCGGCACTCGCAAAACGGTTTTCAAACCTCTTGATTGTCGTCCCTGACAACAAATTTCAAGACAACTTGCTGGACGACTTGCCGACCTTCTACTCCGGCATGATCGAACGGTTTCCCGCCTGTTTTCAATCGAGCGGCGAAGACTTAACGATTGATCTCGAATACGGTGATCGGCTGCGGCTTTTGAAGTCACTCGCATCCGGTGACGATATTGCAATCATCGTCGCCAACGTTCAAGCTTTGATGCAACGCGTTCCCTCGCGCGATGAAATCACATCTTCGTCGCGGCGAGTTGCTGTCGGCGATCGCTTGAACCCGGATTTTGTGGAATGGTTGATTTCAAACGGCTTCCATACCACAAGCGCTGTGGAACTTCCGGGCGAGTTTTCTAACCGCGGTGGAATTCTCGACGTCTATGCTCCTGATTGGACTGGCCCCGTTCGAATCGAATTGTTTGATGACGAAGTCGAATCACTCCGCCAATTCGACATCGGTACTCAGCGAAGCGTTGAAGACCTCGCGCAAGTCGAAATCACCGTACATTCGTCAGTCGCCGTCGACGATGGACATCTGGTCGACTACCTGACCGACAACACGCTTTTGATCCAAGTCGAACCTGAGCAAATCTCCGAACAGGCTGCCCGCTACCTGGAGCGCAGCTCGAATCCAAACGAACTCCATAGTTGGCACGACATCAACAACAACTGGTCGCATCTGCGGATGGCATCGGCGAGTCAAATTGCAACCGGCGATTTGGGGAATCGGTGGCAGTTACCGGCCGACTCATTGGATCGGTTTAGTGGCGATCCGGGCGAAATCCGAACTCAGGTCGAGCGATTGGGGATGGACGCCAACATCTTTCTCGTCGCACGCGTCGAAGGAGAGATTCATCGTGTTGATGAAATCCTCTCGACAACGGCTGTCGCGCAAGCCGGACGCTTGCATCTGACAAGTGGATGTGTTCACGCTGGATTTCGTCTTCGAGGCGTCGAGTCGACATTGCTGACGAAAGACACCGGGCACAGCCAACTGGCGGTGCTGGGTTGCGATCAACTTTTTCAACGAACGGAACTGCGACGTCGTGGTCGAAGACGACTTGGAAAAGCGATCGACAGTTTCCTGGATCTGCGAAACGGGGACTTGATTGTTCACCTTTCCCATGGGATCGGTCGGTTTCGCGGTTTGAAAATTCTGGAGAAGGACAACCAGCTAACCGAACATCTTGAGCTTGAGTTTCACGGTGGCACGCGCATTTATGTACCTGCCTCGAAAATTGACCTGGTCCAGAAGTACGTTGGCGGCACCAAGACGCATCCGACATTGGCAAGAATCGGCGGCAAATCGTGGGTAAAACAAAAACAAGCTGCCGCCGAAGCCGTTCAGGATCTGGCCGCGGAAATGATCGAATTGCAAGCCTCGCGCCGCAGTCGCCCCGGAATCGCGTTCAGCCGCGAGACTCAATGGCAGTACGATTTCGAGCATTCGTTTCCTTTTCGT
The DNA here is from genome assembly GCA_024638965.1 of Planctomycetaceae bacterium. Classification (GTDB taxonomy): domain Bacteria; phylum Planctomycetota; class Planctomycetia; order Pirellulales; family Pirellulaceae; genus Mariniblastus. The sequence goes on along the minus strand of JAHEJI010000125.1, from coordinate 6,731 downwards.
GAAACGCCCGACCAGTTGACGGCCATCGATTCGATCAAATCAGATATGCAAAAACCCCGTCCAATGGATCGACTTCTGTGCGGCGACGTCGGATTTGGAAAAACCGAAGTCGCGATGCGAGCCGCTTTCAAAGCGGTCGAGAACGGCTACCAGGTCGGCGTCCTCGTTCCGACAACTGTGCTTGCCGAACAACACTTTCGGACGTTTAACCAGCGAATGAGCGAGTTTCCGCTGGAGATTGCCAAGCTGAGCCGTTTTTGTTCAGCAAAAGAGCTCAAAGCAACCGTCGCCAAACTGAAAACCGGGCAGGTTGACATCGCCATCGGAACTCATCGACTTGTCTCGAAAGACATCGATTTCTACAACCTCGGGCTGGTCATCATTGACGAAGAACAGCGGTTTGGAGTCGAACATAAGGAGCGACTTAAGAACTTGTGCTCCGAAGTCGATGTTTTGACGATGTCGGCGACACCTATTCCGCGAACACTGCACATGTCCCTGGTTGGCGTGCGAGACATTTCCAATCTGGAAACGGCACCGGAAGATCGTATTTCCATCGAAACTCGTGTAACGCGGTTTGATGAAGAACTTATCCGCAATGCGGTTTTGCGTGAAATTAATCGAGGCGGACAAATCTTTTTTGTTCACAATCGTGTCAACGACATTCACGTCATTCGCGAACGGCTCGAACGAATTGTTCCGGAAGCTTCAATTGATGTTGGACACGGTCAGATGCCGGAAGGCCAGCTTGAAAAAGTGATGACCAGATTCATCAACAATCAATTCGATCTGTTACTCGCGACCACGATCATTGAAAGTGGCCTGGATATCCCCAACGCAAACACGATTTTCGTCGATGAAGCCGACAAATATGGTCTTTCGGATCTGCACCAGTTGCGGGGCAGGGTAGGGCGTTACAAACATCGCGCTTATTGCTACATGTTGATTCAACCCAACCAACATTTGAATCCAACCGCCGCAAAACGACTTCAGGCAATCGAAACGTTCAGCGAAATGGGCGCGGGTTTTGCAATCTCAATGCGCGACCTGGAGATACGCGGAGCCGGCAACCTGCTGGGAACTCAACAAAGCGGCCACATCGCTTCCGTCGGATATGAGCTTTATTGCCAACTGTTGGAGAATGCTGTTCGCAAGCAGAAACAAATGCCGGCCAAGCTTTCGATTCACGTCGACATCGATTTACCGGTCGCAGCCTATTTGCCAGACGAATACATTGATGACCGGCGACAAAAGATAGATCTTTATCGGCGGCTGACTCGCTTGGAACAATTTGATCAGGTTGCCGAGTTGCGTGAAGAAATTCGAGACCGGTTTGGCAATTTGCCGAAATCCGTGGAGCGGTTGCTTCGATTGTGTGAATTGAAACTGGAAGCAGCTGTTTGGCAAATCGAGTCGATCTTTATCCAGGAAACCTACCTCGGATTCAAGTTTTCCAATCTTGCTCGATTTCAACAGCTGGCAAAATCTCAAAAGGCAATTCGAATCGTCGACGATGAAACTGCATTCATCACACTTAAGTCCGTTAAGATCCCACCGGACAAGATGCTGGCACTCGTGAAATCACTCTTGCGGCCAAAAGCCTAGCTTGTCTATTCTTCGCCGCCAATTTTGCGAAAAAAAGTTTGGTTTGAGTCTGTTTCCAAGCCAATCACTAAAACGCCCGTACGTGCCTGAAGAACAATCCATGAATTCTCGCCCCCCGTTGAAGATGATTTGTCCAACGTTAATTTTGTCGACGGCAATTTTGCTTTTCGTTAGTCAAACAGTTTTGGGATACCAGTCGACAGCTCGCAAAGAAACTGCTGATCCCTATTTTCAACCGCCGAAAACCCAAGTTCCGAAAGCAATCGACAACGGTAAGGACTGGAGTCAGGATTTCGCGCCGTCGAAGCCGCTTGAGACAACGCCTATTCCAAAGAATCCGATCAAAAATGGCTCGATCATCCGAGAGAAACCCAATTCGACGACCTGGCCCGAAAATCCAGTCGTCCCAAAGAATCCACAAATTGAGAAAAAGGTCACACCATTTGGACCAGACGTTGTTACCACAACTCCATGGGGGCGATCACAATTGGCCAAACCGCTCACGGAGCGAATCGCAAGTCTCGGTGCCCACCCGGCTCCAAGTCGAACGGTCAGCGGTCCACTACGTCCGGCGTTGAATACGATGCCTAAAATAACCGAGTTAGGAGAGTCACGTAAAACTCAGCAGCTGGAACCAGTCGCTTCGACCACCGAGCTTCCTGACAATAGTCTCAAACCCGTTCATGAGCTAACACCATCGGCCGAGCCGACCGGCAAAAACGACTGGCAAAAAAACAGTCCGCCAATTCGGCCGAACAATTTTTTGGAACCAAGCAATTCAGCTCAGACGACCGATTCGGCCCCTACAGAATTGCCTAAACTTCAAACCAATTATCCGGACCAAAACAAAATTAAAAACAACTTCTTCGCTGAGTCTGGATCGCGCAAATCGACTCTTGATGAGGAAAATAATGATTTTCAGCCCCGTTCATCCACCCTAAAACCCACTCCCAACATTGATCTGCATGCCGAACAATTATCATCAAAACCAAAGTCAAATGTTCAACCAACTGCTCCTGCCGCCAAAACACCAACTGACTCGCCCGTAGGCACGAGATCATTAGAAGGCGACAAACAGATTGGCGGCCTTACGACTCCCGGTTTCGAAGATGCCAACAAAACACAATTGCCTGAGACATTTGAACCCGGTCGCGTTCTGGCATTGGTCGGTGGAGATCCGATCTTTGTTGCCGACATTCTGTTCGAGGTCAATCAGATCATTCAAAAGTACGCACCGACTGCACCTGAATCGTTTCGTAAACAACAACGGCCGGCCTTGATCAAACGCCTCCTGCCCAACTTCATCGACTCCAGGTTGTTGTACGTTTCAACGGTTCAAGGATTACCGGAGCAGGCTGATTTGGACAAAATCCTGGAACAAGCCGACGCTGAGTTTGATGAAAAGGCATTGGATAAAATGATGGAACAGATGAACGTCAAATCACCAACCGAGTTTGACGCTCATTTGCGTTCAATGGGATCTTCACTTCGCCAGCTGCGTCGTAACTGGAGCAAAGAACAACTGGTCCGATTTTTTCTCAGTCAACAGCTCAAAGTCGACACGGAAGTATCTCACCAGGAAATGCTGGATTATTACCGGGAACACGAATCCGATTACATCCTTAAGCCTCGTGCCAAGTGGGAACAAGTCATGGTTCGTTTTGACAAGTTTCCAACGCGTCAAGAAGCCCATAATGCGATCGTCGACATGGGCAACAAGATCGTTTACGGTGCAAAGCTCGACGCTGTGGCAAAGCAAAATTCACACGGCTACCTTGCCGATGAAGGTGGCCAACACGATTGGACATCCAAGGGAGCCTTGGTCCTCAAGGAGATTGACAAAGCCATTTTTGAGACGCCGATTGGAACACTCAGCGATATCATCGAATCCCGCGACGGTTACCACATCCTCCGAGTCACTGCCCGGGACGAACAGACCAAGAAATCCTTTCTTGATGCCCAAATCGAAATCAAAGAAAAGTTAGCCGATGAAAAACGAAACGCGGCCTTTCAAAAGCACCTTGCAAACCTGAAAAAGGAAATCCCCGTCGAAATTTTCGAGGTGTCTACCGAACCCGAAAAGATGGGTCAATCCAACACTCTGGGCAAATGACACTGACTTTTTCGACTGACGTTTGCTAATTGCATCCGGCTTCATTTCGCAAGACCTTCATGAAAAAAGAAGCTTCCAAATATCGCGAATCACACGTAAGGACATTGTTGAAGACGATGTCTTGGCGAATCGTCGCAACCACGACCACGGTGGTAATCGCGTATTTTGTATTCGGCGATATCAGCAGTGCATTGAAGGTTGGTGGCATCGAATTTTTTGCCAAAATGTTGATTTACTACATTCATGAACGCATTTGGCAGTTGCTTCCCAGGGGTAGTGTGCGTTCTTGGCTGGGCTTAAAGTCCGGCGATGAAACTAAATCTTGACGGCTCGATGTCGTAATGTTCTGAACGAAGTTACCCAAGGCATTTCGTGCCCTATCTACCGCCTGTCGGCACAACGTCAGAAAATAAACATCTCGATTTTGGTGGATTGGAGCAGTAGTGTATCGAGCCGTATCAGCAGAAAAAGTGGCTCGTTCTTAAGTCTGTCAATTCAGCTCGTCTTGCCACTTGTTCGAAACCGAAGATTCAATGCCGGACTTTGAGCGGTGTTGCGTTTTTGGCGATTCCCAGGCGCGGCGTTTGTCGAATTCACGACTTTTTCGATCGTACTGACGGTATCGGAAACGCCACAATCAAGCTAAAATCGTCAATCAGAGTTACGTTTGTTTGGAGAAGACCGTGAGTAGTGTAGCCGCAGGATCAAAACAGATGACGAAAGCCGCAAAACTGAAATGCGAAGACAAAGAGATAGAATTTCCGATCGTTGAAGGTACAGAACACGAACAGGGCCTCGATATCAGTCGGCTGCGTCGAGACACCGGGCTGATCACACTAGATGAGGGCTACGTCAATACAGGCTCAGCACTCAGCGCGATCACTTTTCTTAATGGTGAAAAAGGAATCTTGCGGTATCGAGGATACGCGATCGAGGATTTGGCGGCAAATTGCGATTTCGTCGAAGTCTGCTACTTGCTGATCTACGGCGAGTTACCTTCGGCGGAAGACTTGGAGGAATTCCGCAACGGCATTCGTCGCCACACCATGCTGCATGAAGACATGCGGATGTTTTACAACGGATTCCCGCGAGACGCCCACCCCATGGCGATCCTGTCCAGCGTCGTCGGTGCCATGTCAACTTTTTATCAGGACGCTTTGGATCCGAATGACCCCAGTGATGTGGAAATTTGCATCCAGCGGTTGATTGCCAAGCTCCCGACCATTGCGGCCTATAGCCACAAAAAATCCATGGGTCAACCGTTCGTCTACCCTCAAAACGATCTGTCGTATTGCGAAAATTTCTTGCAAATGATGTTCTCCGTTCCGTGCGAACCGTACGAAATGGACGAGACGTTTGTGAGGGCTCTCAACATGCTGCTGATCGTTCACGCCGATCACGAACAGAACTGCAGCACGTCAACGGTTCGAATGGTGGGATCCTCGGACGCCAATTTATTTGCCTCGATTTCAGCCGGAATCTGCGCTTTGTGGGGGCCGCTTCATGGGGGAGCCAACGAAGCCTGCGTTGCGATGCTGCAACAAATCCAGGAAGATGGCGGCAATGTCACAAAATATGTTGACATGGCCAAAGACAAAGAAAGTGGGTTCCGACTGATGGGCTTCGGTCATCGGGTCTACAAGAACTTTGATCCGCGGGCGAAAATCATCAAGGCGGCTTGTGATGAGCTCTTAGAGAAACTCCATATCGACGATCCGTTGTTTGATATTGCCAAACAACTTGAAAAGGTCGCGCTGGAAGATGAATATTTTGTGAAACGTAAGCTTTATCCGAACGTAGATTTTTATTCCGGCGTCATATACCGAGCGCTTGGAATTCCCGTTGAAATGTTTACCGTGCTCTTCGCGATGGGCCGTCTTCCGGGCTGGATCGCCCACTGGAAAGAAATGCACTTGTCGGAAAACAAGCGAATCTGCCGTCCAAGACAAATCTACACCGGCGAAAACGCCAGAGAGTTCCGAATGCTGGCTGATCGGTAGCGATTCTTCCGACTCGGACCTTGTAATCGTTGCGCATCTTCAGCGCGGCTTTTTCCCAATTCTGATAGATGCCTGTCGTTCAAACCTCGCGATCCGGACTGGCGAAGTACGAGGCAGCTCGACTTTTTCGTCAACGACACCACAGATTGTGTAGTTTCAACTGTTTATTGGTCGGTTTTAAGGCGAACTCAGCTAGCTCCGAGTCGAGTTTTTAGTAGATTAGTGGGCTTCTTGGGCGATTAGCGACTCGGATTAACAGGAGAGTTGAATGTCATTGGTAATGGCATTCACCACCGATTATTCGATCACGGATTAGTTCCTAGCCTTCCCCTGCCAACCCATCGGTTTTGGACCGAGGAGTCACGAATGAAAGATCTCAATCTGCCGCAAAAAGAAATGATGTTTGGACACCCGACAGGCTTGTTCACGTTGTTCTTTGCGGAGCTTTGGGAACGGTTTTCCTACTACGGCATGCGCGCCCTGCTGGTCTTTTATATGATCAAGGGCTTTATGAGCTATGGGGACGGCAACGCTTATACAATTTACGGTGCGTATACCGCTCTGGTTTATATGACGCCTTTCTTCGGTGGCATGATTGCCGACCGATTGATTGGTGCACGACGGGCTGTGATTCTGGGCGGGCTGTTTATGGCGGCAGGACACTTGACCATGACAGTCCAGAATCAGACTGCGTTTTTTATGGCGCTCGCACTGCTAATCGTCGGTAACGGGTTCTTTAAGCCAAACATTTCGACGATGGTCGGCTCGCTGTATGCGGAAGGCAGTCCTAAACGCGATGGTGGTTTTACGATCTTCTATATCGGCATCAACCTGGGAGCGGCAATCGCGCCGTTGTTGTGTGGTTATATCGGCGAGCAGTATGGCTGGCATAAGGGTTTCGGGCTGGCAACGGTCGGGATGTTGACTGGACTGGCGGTCTTTATCGCGCCAACGATTCTTTCCCAACTTCTGTTGTTGGTCGGAATCGTATTGGCGGCGCTCAACATTCTGCA
>JAHEJI010000124.1 GCA_024638965.1 Planctomycetaceae bacterium | reverse complement strand
TAATGAACTCGATGTCCTCCTCAACAAAATCCAAACCGGCTTCAAGTTCGGCCAACACGCCGAGCAGCGTTTGGCGGATGGTGGCGAGCGGACCAGCAAGCCCTCCCGAAAGCTGTTCCAACGCGTTGTTGAGTTGATCCTGGTTTTCTGAATCGATGACAGCCAGTACGGCTTCAGCTTGAGTCAAATCAATTCGTCCAGACAGGAAGGCTCGCAAAGTGAACTCGCCCCGTTCCGCCAGGCGGGCGCCTGATTTGCAAATGGCCGCCACCGCCATCTCCAAAACCGGTGGAGAACCGATGGTATGAAACTCCGCCGTCGGTTGTCGGGTGTAAGATCGTTGGTCAGGCCAAACCAGCAAGCGACCCGGCAGTCGAGAATCTGGATTGATGGCCAGTTCGCAACGGATGACTGTTTTTGAAGTCGGCGTTGTGTTCAACAACGGTCGTTCGTTGTTCTCGTCGAAACAAATCGATGCCAGACAATCGATCGTCTTGGGACCGCTAACTCGAATGATCCCCCGTAGGGCACCGCCCGGGGGCGACGCGATTGCGACAATTGTGTCTTCAACATCCAACGTTATCATGTTGATTTTGATTGGGGATTCAAAGTCATTTAAAGTGAGCCAAAAGCGAAGGAGGATCCAAGGAAAAGAGACATTCTGAGGGAGCCTGCGCGACCGAAGAATCTATGGACACCTTGGTTTGGTCATGGAGACTAGATCCTTCAGTCGCTGCGCTCCATCAGGATGACTTTAATTCGTGCCCGATGCCCCACTCCCGCCTGATAAACTCCGGACTAACCGACCTACACCCCGCGCTCTTTGAGCCGGCGTTTTCTTTCTTTGTCGCGCCGTTTGCGATTCTCAATTTCATCTTTGTTACTTAGGGCCACGGGTTTTTTTTCCACGATTGCTGGCGTGGGTGCAGCTCCCGATCCTGCCAATTCGAGTTTGGCAGTATCTAAAACGGGCTTGGGCAGTAATTGGCGTTCGAGGATACCCCAGATACTTGAAGTGATGAAGTAAATACACAGACCGGAAGGCACCTTGAAAAACAGGAAGCCCATGAAAATCATCATGTACTTCATCATTTTCTGCATCATGATCTGCTGATCATCGGTGGGCGGCGGCATGAACATTTTCTGTTGAGCGATGAACAGGACCATCGTAATGATGGGCAGAATATTCAGATAAGGACCAAGCCAACCCGTTTCGCTTCCCAGAAAGGCTGGCATCCAGGATTGCCAGTTCAACAGCTGATCAGGCGCCGCCAGATTACTGCACCAGTTAACGCCCCGAATCAAAGGCTGATCCCGCAGCGCGATATCTACAGAAAGTCCTCGGTATAGGCCCAGGAAAATCGGCAGCTGGAAGAACATCATGAAACAACCGCCGAACGGATTGTAGTTATGTTTTTTGAAAAGCTCTCTTTGTGCCTGGCCACGCTTTTCCATGTCGTCTTTGTATTTTTCTGCGAGAGCCTTTATCTGAGGCTGCAGGTGTTGCATCATCTGCGTGTTCAGATTCGCCTTGCGAGAAAGCGGAATCATCAGCGAGCGGACCAAGGCCGTTAGTAAGATGATCGAGATTCCATAAGAGAGCTGGAATGTGAAGTTGTAGAGAACTGTCAACAACCAGCACAGCGGCCTGGACACGAAAGCGAACCAACCGAAAGTACGAGTGTCTTGCAGTCCGTACGTTGCAAGCAAATCAGGTTCTTTCGGGCCGCAAAAAACATCGAAGGTTTGGTTGTATTTTTGACCGGGCTCAAGATTAATGTTCTTGAACATCATCGGCGTCACATCAACCAGTCGATTCAATTTCGATTTCTTGGGAAGTTGTGCTCCGGTGTGCCAAGGGATCGCGCTAAAGCAGCGATACTCCCCATCCGGTAACAAAACCACATCGAAATATTGAATGTCAACGCCGATGAAGTTGACCACTTGGTCTTCGGGCGTCTCATAGGGCGAAAACAGGAACTCTTTTTTTGGTATCGTTTTCTTGGCGTTCTTGACGACGTCCGATGCGCTATAAAACACAAACGATTCCGCCTCACTGGAAGCAACCAGATCGCGGGCACCTGCCATTGAACCGATCGCGGTCGAACGGCCGTGAATCTTCATCTGAAACCACCAACCTTCGGTGGACATTCCAGTCGGACCGTCGAGCTGATACCCAAGCTCCGTGGCTGTTTGGGATTGATTCTCTATTTCAACTTCAAGCTTCAAATGCCACGATCGTGAATCCAGATCAGCGACCAATTCAGGCGAGAGCTTTTCAAGCCAAAAACGTTTCACGATTTTGATCGGTCCGGCCAGTTCGAATTTCTGCAGTACGTCGTTTGATAGCACGTAACTGAATTCGACCTTGGGCGTTCCGCTGTCGTCGATAATTTCTGTTTGCCAAGCTTCCGTTCGCATGCGGTTGTCGAGTTCGGGCCAGTCTGCATCTGAAACGTACTTGCGCAACGTGAATAGAAACGACTCAGGGAATTCGAAACCCGGTTCGAGATCATCGGGTTCTGGACGAATGAGTTCGATTGGCGGATTGATCAAAGTTACTTCGGTGAAGATTTCTTCGCTTGAGCCGCGTTGAACAGCGATCGAAGTCTTTTCGCCCGGTCGTGTTTTCTCCAGCAGCGATTGAAAATCGGCTTGACCCGCAACAAACTCGCCGTTGACCGATTGGATAATATCGCCAACTTTCAATCCGGCGATTGCAGCGGGGGTCCCATCTCCGACGGTGCGGATCATGCATCCGGCTTCGGTATCCTGACACTCAAGATTCCCGAGATAACCGCCTTTGATATCCAGGTCGCGATACTTGATTCGACCTTTGCGATTTCGGGCGTTCAGTTCAACACGCCGAATCGAAGCGCCGATGTTGTTCAAGGTTACGAGGAAACGGTAACCACTGTCGGGATCAATCGATCCAATCATCACCAGCTTTTCTTCTGTTTTCACAATCGCTGGTTCGGCTTCTTTTTCATCGGCGGCGACGATGTCGGTCGCGTCCTGCGCCAGTTTTGGAACTGCCTCAGCGTTTGCGGTGGCAGCTCCCTCGCTATCGTTTTCCTGGTTGTCATTCTCAACAACCGCTTTTACATCTTCGGGTTGATCAACTCGCTGTGCTGCGGCTTCTGCCTGTTGTTGAGCAATGTCTGCCGGAGGCTGCGGAAAGAAATAATTCTGCAGAAAAATTGACATCATCAGAATCGCTGATGACAAAAGGATGAAGGTAAACGTGCGACCCGTATTGTTCACTTGATCATTGTCCTGATTGCACCCGCCAAAGCGAGTTTGAATTGCTATGTATTGCTATGTGTTGCTTTGGTTCGTTTACGCGCGACTGAAAAATTGTTCTTGAGCGCGATACAATAGTAAAGTCGCGAAATTGCGAGGGTGAGGCTCCGCCAATCCTGAAATACCAAGCAAACTCGGTTCAGCGGCTCCTCACTCCCGGACAGCTTTCCAAATGCGGAAGGTATTTATGAATCATGCGTTGTCGTTGTCTTGAAACCCGTTTGGCCAAGTAGAAATCAAATCGGTCAGGAGACATTTGAGACGACTTCGTCTTTCCACGGGCCTGTGCCGCATCGTCGCGTTAGCATGCGCATTCTTATTAACAAGCTAAGTATTCTCGAAATATCGGCGAATCTTGGAAGGGGGAATTAAGATCCGCACAGATTACACGTGTTTAACAGATTTAGTGAATGGGTCGATCCCCATCCAAATCGACCGTTAAAAGCCACTTTCTACGGCATTTCTACGGCGTAAAGCGAGACATCACATGGGCTTATCTGCCTTCAAGCAGCCGATCCCCTAAAAAATCATCGAGTTCGGCGATTTCCAGAATCTTCTCCCGAGTTACCTGAAGCGGATAATCCACGCGGCGAAACTCAACGTGTTCACCGTTCATAATGATGTAGCAACTGCGCGGATCATTGTCTCGAGGTTGGCCGACACTTCCCACGTTGACCATCGCTTTACGATCATTCAGCTCGTAGTTCATGCTAATTTCGTTCGGCGAATAAAAACGATAGGTATCCGTAAATATACCTGGAACATGCGTATGTCCCTGAAAGCAAAATTTTTGAATGAACCCAAATATTCGCTCAATTTTTCGTTGATTGAAAACATCTTCGGGAAATACGTATTCGTTCAACGGACTCCGAGGCGACCCGTGGACGAACATGTAATCATTCTCTCGGTGCGTCCGGGGCAGCTGAGCAAGGAAATCCCAGCGTGATTTGGCGTCACCATAGCTTGGATCTTCCAGCTGTCGCCGGGTCCAAAAAATGGCTCGTTCCGCTCCACTGCTGAAGCCCTCCGGATCGAATAATGCACCATTGTCATGATTACCAAGCAAACACATCGAAAAATCACGGCACAGATCAATGCATTCACGCGGGTTGGGGCCATACCCGATCACGTCACCCAGGCAATAGATTTCGTCCACATCCTGCTTATCGATGTCTTGGAGCACCGCTTGAAGTGCTTCCAAATTGCCATGAATGTCACTAATTACAGCGCGCTTGACCACGGTAGGATGTCCTGTTTATCCGAATGAATATTCGTCTTCGGGCGAAAGACGAATTTCGATTTACAGTCGGTTGACTAATAGAGAGCGAAATCAAGAAAAAAAATCGGCGAGCACAGAAATTGATTGCTTATTTTAGAGTTACGTAAAAGTATGGTTTATGCATTTTCAAAACAAGGGGCCATCCTGCGATCGAAACAGGATAAGCCATCTACCATCACACTTAGAATCGACTCGGCAGGTGGAATTACCGACCGCTTAACAAGCGATCACCCAGCATATTATCGAGTTCAGGAACGGCGTGAATCTTGGCCCGCGTCGTTTCGATGTCATAATCTACCCGATGATAATCAACTATCTTGGTGTCGGAGTCCAAAACAACAAAACAGGCTTTGGGATTATCGTCTCGAGGCTGACCCACGCTGCCTACATTTATCATCGACTTTTCCGAACCCAACTCGAAATGATGGTCGCGTTGTTCCGGAGCGAAGAATGAACCAGACTCGGTAAAAACACCAGGAATGTGAGTATGTCCCTGAAAGCATAACAGCTCGAACCGACTCATCAGGATTTTCATCTTTTCCTTTTCATAAATATGCTCTGGAAAAACATACTCGTTCGTCGGATCTCGTGGCGATCCATGAACGAAAAGAAATTCACCTTCGTCATGACGACGGGGGAGTTCGCCTAAAAAATCCCAGCGCAGATCGCAACCTTCCGGATTGCCATTGTCTTTTTCGAGCTGCTCACGCGTCCAGAAAATCGCCCGTAACGCAACGGGATTAAACCCGTCAGGATCAAAGATCGCAGCCTGATCGTGATTGCCCAAGATGGTCATTTGGCAATTGGCGATCACCGAGTCCAGACATTTGACCGGATCAGGGCCATAGCCGATGATATCGCCCAGGCAAATAATCTCGTCGACGTTTAGGTCACCAATTCTTGTCAACACCGCGGTCAACGCTTCGAAGTTACCATGAATGTCGCTAATCAGTGCTCGCTTCACTTAAGATTCCTGCCTTGATCGGCACCAATTTGCTAAGAAGTAACCTAAAGAATTCGAAATTCGACAGCGATTGAAGGAAACGGGGATTTGCAATTACAAAGTCATCGCGGAACCCAATCACGACAACCTTACCTTGCAGGATCACATATTGCCGCTCAAATTTTGTACCTCAGTCTATTAACTGCAGTGGCCAAGTGCAATCGAACTAACAAACTCGCCAAAGTTGGAATTTAGGAACAAAGTTGCGTATCTTAGCTATTGATGCATCGGCAAAAGAATTTTCAGTCGCTCTTCTGAAAAATAAAAAGCTCGTATTTACCGAGGTTGAAGGGTATTTCGTTGGATTGAAACCTTCAAAACGTGGCAGCGCATCGCTTCTAATCCCGGCAATTCGGTACGGATTGGAAACGGTTAACTGGCGTCCAGCGGATTTAGAACTCCTGGCAGTAACGATCGGACCCGGTTCATTCACGGGGCTGCGAGTCGGCGTTGTCACTGCGAAGTCACTTGCTTACGTCCACCAGACACCGCTGGTCGCCGTAAATACGCTTGAAGTTTTGGCTGCCCAAGCAATTCAAGGACTGGAGGGAAAACCCGATATTCACCGAGTCAACGCCGTTATCAACGCTCAGCGACAACAACTGTTTTCAGCCCGATTTTCAGCCACCGCTGACGATTTGGTTAAACAAGTTGGCTCAACCGAAATAGTTGATCGTGATTCGTGGGTGGAAAATCTCGAAACGGGAGAAACTGTTACTGGCAACGGGTTAAGACCGCTCGTCGAACAGCTTGAATCCGAAAGGCAGGACATCGTTGTCGCGCCTCGAGAGTTTTGGGACGTATCGGCGGCAGCGGTTGGCCGAATTGCTTTAACCCATTTTCGTAATGGTAGACAAGACGACCCCTGGTCTCTTGTGCCGGAATACTACCGCCCCAGCGCTGCCGAAGAAAAAGCAAATCTCAATTTTGGGGATTGATTCAGCCAATTTCACAAATGGGATGTTGGAAGCTTGCCGCGGCGTAATTAGAATCCGGTCTTTTGAATTCGCGCGTCCTAGCACAAAAGACTCCCTTGCCGAATTTCGGATTCATTATCGACAACCGCCGCTGCATCGGCTGTCACGCCTGCACCGTCGCTTGCAAATCTGAACATCAGGTTCCGATTGGCGTTAATCGGACTTGGGTGAAGTATATCGAAAAAGGGACGTTTCCGAATTCAAGCCGTTTATTTTCGGTCATGCGGTGTAATCACTGCGATAACGCTCCCTGCGTGGAGATTTGTCCGGTTACGGCGCTTTATCGGCGAGATGACGGGATCGTCGATTTCAATAATCAACGATGTATCGGATGCAAAGCCTGTATGCAGGCATGTCCGTATGATGCTCTGTATATCGATCCTGAAACGAACACTGCCGCTAAGTGTAATTACTGTGCTCACCGCGTCGATGTGGGATTGGAGCCCGCTTGCGTAAACGTCTGCCCGACGCAGGCGATTATTTCGGGAGATCTGAATGATCCCAAATCGAATATTTCACGAATCAAGAATCGCAATCAAGTAACGGCTCGAAAGGCAGAAAAAGGGACTCTCCCCGCTCTGTTTTATATCAATGGTGATTTGGATTCGCTCGACCCGTTGGCCACACCAGTTGCAGAAGAGACGATGTGGGGAACTCAAGTCGCTGGTGTGGGACATTGGGCTGCGGATCACGAATCGCATGCACTTGATCGCCTGGGAAGTCTGCTCAATCTTGGTGACTCACCCCAAATGGCTGAACAGGATTTCAAGCAGGCTCGTTCTGACGCGTTGCTCGAATCGGTTCGCCCAGAGGCCCGTCGCGCATACGACGCGCCGCAAAAGGGCGTTCTCTGGGGCTGGCAGGTCTCTGCGTATCTATGGACAAAGTCAATCTCCGCTGGGGCTTGTTTGTTGCCGATGATGGCAAGGACTTTGGGACTGGCCGATGTTCCGGTTTGGCTTGAGATCTTCGGGCTGGTAACGGCCCTGGTTTTTCTGGGATTGACCGGAATGTTGTTGATGTGGGACCTGGATCAACCGAAGCGGTTCCTTTACGTGCTGCTTCGCCCGCAGTGGAAAAGCTGGCTGGTCAAAGGCGCCTACATTATTACTGGTTTCGCTGTCCTGCTGCTAATTGAGGTGCTGTTACTCGCAACTGGCTGGCAAAGTCGTCTTGAGGAGGTGGTTCGGGTCGGACTGTTGGCTTTTGCGACGTTGGCGGCGATCTACACGGCGTTCCTGTTCGCCCAGGCAAAAGGGCGAGATTTTTGGCAAAGTCCAGTCTTGCCAATTCACATGTTGACTCACTCGCTTACTGCAGGTGCTGCGATTTTCATGTTGCTTACACCAGTCGTCGACAACGACAAATGGACTTCTTATATCGTATTGACAATGATCGTGACTCTGGTGGTTCATCTGGCTTGCGACTTTTTTGAACTTTTTTCCACGCATCCGACCGAAAACGCAACTCGCACAGCACACATGATTTCACATGGTCGCTACCGCAATCTGTTTTGGCTTGGTTCGGTATTGGTCGGCAGCGTGCTACCGCTGCTGATGACGATTTTACTTCCGGCGGCGTTTTTGCCGATTGCTGGATTGCTTGCGCTGGCAGGCGTCTTTATCGGGCAACATATTTGGGTCCGCGCTCCACAACAAATTCCACTCAGTTAATTATGGCATCAGGCAAGAAAAAAATCGGCCTTATTGAAAGCATCGCGACTCGGTTGAAACTGATTCCGGATGTTGAGCCCGCAGGAAACGAGCTACCGGTTATTCCGTCAGCAAGCGGTTTGTCGCGATACCCGACTCCGGACCAATGGGATAGTTGGACCGAATACGATCCGGGCGAATGGCCGAACCGTGTCGAACGGGAATACATGATCGTGCCGACCACTTGCTTTAATTGCGAATCAGCTTGTGGGTTACTCGGATATATCGATAAAAAGACGGGAAAAGTACGAAAGTTTGAAGGGAATCCGTACCACCCCGGAAGTCGCGGACGAAACTGCGCTAAAGGACCTGCGACCATTAACCAGATCAACGACACCGATCGAATTCTCTATCCGATGAAACGAGATGGTGATCGCGGCAGCGGAAAATGGAAACGTGTTTCCTGGGAGGAAGCCCTCGACGAGATTGCCGAACGAATGGGAACTTCGATTCGCGAAGGGCGAAACAATGAGATCGCCTATCATGTCGGGCGGCCGGGACATGAAGGCTATATGGATCGCGTGTTGAACGCCTGGGGCGTCGACGGTCACAACAGCCATACCAATGTTTGCAGTTCGGCCGCACGGCTGGGCTACGTTTTGTGGCACGGCTACGATCGACCCTCGCCAGATCATGCCAACTCTCGATTTATTTTGTTGGTGAGCGCTCATCTCGAATCGGGGCACTATTTCAATCCTCATGCGCAACGAATCATGGAAGGGATTCTTTCGGGAGCCAAGCTTTGTGTTCTGGATCCGCGACTTTCGAATACGGCGAGCGTTGCCGATTACTGGATGCCGACTCAGCCAGGTAGTGAAGCGGCTTTGATACTGGCGATGGCCAAAGTCATCATCGATGAACGACTGTTTGACCGTGACTTTCTCGAGAACTGGGTGAACTGGAAGCAATTTTTGAAAGCGGTTCATCCCGATCAAGAAGTTACATTTGAGAAATTTGTCGAGGCGATGAGCCAGCGCTACGCCGAGTTCACTCCGGAACTTGCTGAATCGGAATCGGGGATTCCAGCGGCTCAAATTGTCGAGGTCGCTCGCGAAATTGGTAAAGCCGGTTCCCGATTCGCGACACATACCTGGCGAAGTGCTTCAGCCGGCAACCTCGGCGGATGGTGCGTAGCTCGCGCACTTCAGTTTTTGAGTGTCTTGACCGGAAGCGTTGGTACGGTCGGAGGAACGTCTCCAAGCGGCTGGAACAAATTTAAACCGACGATGCCCAACACCCCGCCGGCCCACAAATTCTGGAATGAGCTGCATTTTCCCAATGAGTACCCTTTGGCTCACTACGAAATGAGTATTCTGTTGCCTCACTTCTTGAAAGAAGGTCGTGGTCGATTGGATACCTATTTCACACGCGTGTTTAACCCGGTTTGGAGCTATCCGGATGGGTTTTCGTGGATCGATGTGCTTTGCGACGAAGACAAAATCGGTTGCCATGTCGCAATGACACCCACCTGGAACGAAACGGCCTACTACGCGGATTTTGTGCTGCCGATGGGGCACGCCAGCGAACGTCATGACTTGAACAGCTATGAAACTCACAGCGGAAAATGGATCGCATTCCGCCAACCCATTTTGCGCGAAGCAGCGCGTCGTCGTGGCGAAGCAGTCGAATTTACTTACCAAGCGAATCCGGGAGAGGTCTGGGAAGAAGACGAGTTTTGGATCGAACTTTCGTGGAAAATGGATCCCGAGGGCTCACTGGGAATCCGTGAGCACTTTGTGTCTCCCTACGAGAGTGGGCAAAAGATGACGATCGATGAGTACTATCAATTCGTGTTCGAGAACACGAAGGGTCTTTCGGAAGCTGCTGCAAAAGAAGGCTTAACGGAACTCGACTATATGAGGAAGTATGGGGCCTTCGAAGTCGAGAAAACGACCTATGAAAAACACAAAGACGAACTTGACGACGAACAATTGAATGGCTCGCAGGTCGATCCGGAAACCGGGATTATCACTCACGACGAAAAACCAATTGGAGTTCACGTGAATGGGAAGGACTTTGTCGGATTCCCAACTCCATCCAAAAAGCAGGAGTTCTATTCGCAGACGATGAGCGATTGGGGTTGGCCAGAACACGCTTTGCCAACCTATATCAAATCCCAGGTCCACAGCGACCAAATTGACGTTGAAAACAGCGGATTTGTGCTGGTGCCCACGTTTCGGTTGCCAACATTGATTCACTCCCGATCCGGCAACGCAAAATGGCTGGCCGAGATTTCGAATCGCAATCCATTGTGGATGCACCGTTCGGATGCGCAGCAAATGGGCGTGAATACGGGTGACTGCGTTCGCGTGACGACGGAGATTGGCTACTTCGTGGATCGAATTTGGGTCGGGGACGCCATCAAACCCGGAATCGTTGCCTGTTCCCATCACCTGGGCCGCTGGCGCCGCGAGCAGGATCCGGCGGCTAATCGCTGGGCGTCGAACCTGGTCGACATCACTTCTGCAAACGGTGTCTGGCTGATGCGGCTAAAGGAGAATCAGGATTTCGCTTTTGCAAGCGACGATCCAGACGGCAAACGCGTTTTTTGGAAAGACGGTGGCGTGCATCAGAATCTGACGTTCCCCGTCCAGCCAGATCCGATTAGCGGGATGCAGTGTTGGCATCAAAAGGTAACAGTCACGGTTGCTCAACCGGGTGATCGGTACGGTGACGTTCAGGTTGACACGAACAAGTCGATGGAAGTCTACCGCCGTTGGCTCGCCATGACTCGTCCCGCACCGGGGCCAAACGGATTGCGTCGGCCTTTGTGGATGAAGCGCCCTCTGCGCCCCGTCGAGGAAAAGTTTTATCTGTGAATAAGAGAAGCGAGAAGCGAGTGGCGAGAGACGAGTAACGGGAGATGAGTAGCGAGAGATTGATGGATATTTATTCCAACTTCGGTCTTCGTTGACGACGAAAGATGCCAATACTTGGATTTCTGGCGATTTTAAAATCTGCGATTTCAGATTTTAAATCAATAACACGCTGACGCGGCTAAAAATCTCGCCACTCGCTTCTAGCAACTTATTTCTCGCCACTCGCCTCTCAAATCCCATCTGCGTATTGGCAGATCATGAAATTCGTGGGAGTGTAAATTTCTGTTCCCGATCCCAACAACGAATACGTCGACATTTGTTTAAGCGGCGGTGAATAGATGTGCAGCGTCATCAGATCGTTACCGGCGGCTTGGAGATTGGACACTTGATGAACGTCACTGTCTTGAGAACTGCACACATGTCCGGTGCCACAGTCGGTTGATTTAACCGCTTTGATCTGACCGCAGTCGGATGTCTCAAACAGCGTTTCGGTTGCCACGCCTTGAATAATTCGCAGACCGCAAGTCGATTGTGAATGATCGTGAATCGGACTACGTTGACCACTCTTCCAACATATACACAGCAACTCATAGTAGTCGCTCTGACAAATCAAGTTTCGCCGATAGGTATTGTCTCCGAAACAAACGTAAGGCCGCAGGTCTTCTGCAGTTACATTAAGATTCGAAAGCAGTTGACCTAGCTGCTCAATGGGCGCTCGCGAATTGAGGGTTTCCAGGAACTCAACCAGCTCGCGGAGCGGAGCCGGAACCGATTTTTTGTTTTCAGTTAACATCTACCTATTTTCCATCACAATATCCTAAGTGTCAATTTCGCCCGTCATCCTGAAAACGGCACGAAATCACCATTCACAAGCTGTTCACTGCCAAATCGGCTGTCATTATGTCGCACCGAGCCAGGATTCGGGTTCAGAATCCGAACAAAAAACTGGTTCAGCGAATTTGAACCCGAATAATTGGTAATCTCTACGAAGCCTGGATTTGGCATATGATTTGCTTTCAATATATTGTCCGCAATCCGAGCAGATCGTTTTCTGGTCGATTGAAAATCAGATTTTCGTCTTTGACGATCAAAACCAAGAATTGACAATGAACGCACGATTTCGATTTGAAGTTTCGGATGAATTGCACGGCAAACTGCTGGTTGCGACTCCATCACTTCACGGAAACCCGTTTCAAAAAACGGTGGTGTTGATTCTGCAACATAATGAAAACGGGACCTTCGGCGTTGTTTTGAATCGACCCGCCAATGATGAAATGAGACAGGCTTGGGAGGACGCGACTGGGCAATCCCCTTATGAACGCTGTGTGGTCCAAGGTGGGCCGATCGGCGGGCCCGTCTTTGCGATTCATCAGCGCGAATCGATTGGCGAAGTTGCTATGCCCGGTGGCATTTTTGTTTCCGTAGATACCAAGTCGTTGCGGCATTTGACCGAACAAGTAGACGACCGCTATCGTATTATTTTCGGCGTCGCATCGTGGCAAATCGGCCAGCTTGAAGACGAAATTGATCTCGGAATCTGGTATACCTTACCTGCGGATGCCGACGATATTTTTGACGACCCGACGTGGATGTGGGAAAAGGCATTGCGCCGCTATGGTGAGCAGTTAACTCGCGATGTCGTCGGCATCGATCAATTTCCGCCTGATCCGACTTGGAATTGATCTTGCTCGGCTTTCTTGGATGGACTGATCTTATATAATCTGGTTTTCTCAAACTCGACTCAATGGAATAAACTATGCGAACAACAGCACTATTCTTGGCGGGAATCGCCCTCGCCTGTTTTGCCATGACGGGCTGCGATACAGCAGGTGGAACCGGAACTGCCGGCGGAACGAAAACGGCGAGTGAAGATGGACACGACCACGGCGAAAACGGTCATGAACACGAAGAGGGTGGGCATGCTCACGGGCCCAATGGCGGTCATCCTTTCAAGTTCGCTGAAGGTGGATACCAAGGCGAGTGGAAACACTACAACGACAATCATATCATTCGCGTTTACGTACTTGACGCCGATGGCAAGCAGAATAGTGCCGTGAAAGCCGAAAGCGTCACGATCACTCGAGCAACCGGTGAAGACGCAGCCACATTTACATTGGATGCCGAAGAGCCGACTGATAGCGGAGAAGCCGCTGTCTATAGCCTTGACGATCAAGATCTGGCGATCGCGATGAATCTGGGTGTCAAAGTCGAAATGAAGATTGGTGACAAGACTTACACCTCAGAAATCGCGGCCCATGCGCCACACGACCATTAATGGCTAGGTTGACGTTTATGGCAGCGCCAGCGTTGAGTTTGACACTTCACGGCGCTGCTTTTTTTAGAAGCGGGCAGCGAGAGACGAGAAGTGAGAGCCGAGTACTGAGTACCGAGTACTGAGTACTGAGTACTGCGTACTGAGTACTGAGTACTGAGTACTGAGTACTGAGTACTGAGTACCGAGTACTGCCAACTGCCCGCCGCCGACTGGGTACTGACACAACTGCCGACTGAACCAACTGCGTACTGACACAACTGCGTACTGACAAAACTGCCGACTGAACCAACTGCAAACTGGAACCATGGCGCGCATGATAGAACCCAATGCGAAGTGTCCGTGTGGAAGCGGTCGTCAATTCAAAAACTGTTGCGAAAAGAAAACCGGACCCGAGACGGATCTGGCCGCGTCACATGAATCCAATCCAACCGCTGATGCCGCTTCTTCCCGAATGAAAGTCTTGTTGGTTTTGCTGGCGGGTATCATCGTGGCTGGCGGGTTGTTTCTGTATTTCAAAGATTCACTGATCGCAGCCCGAAAAATACCGGCGGCCTATACTGAAGCAGAGTCGATCGAGAGCCACCAGATGATGGTCGAAGCCCTGCAAATCATTGGCTCGCTTTCTTCGGTTGGACATCCTTACCTCGGAAACGCCGAGCTGACCGAGATTCGTCAAGCTTTTCAGCAAATGGCGTCGACGGCCACGCCAGCGCAACTTTGTGATTTGCATTTTGCTGCCGGATTGCGGGAAGGCAGACTTGGAAATCTCAGAGCCGCGATCGCAGAATTGAAGAGTGCTTATGACTTGCTTCCAGCGGCCAGCTTTGATGAAGCGAAGGCCAACTACATCAAATTCAAACTGGGCGTTTCCTATTTGCGACTTGGCGAAACTGAAAATTGTTGTGTGACGGGGGGACCTGAAAGTTGTATTGTTCCCATCGGTCCAAGCGGAGTTCACGACAAAAAAGAAGGTTCACAGAATGCAATTCGGTATTTCGAAGAGATCCTTCGTGCCGGCGGCGACGACGTAACGTTTTCGCGAACCGACGCCAGCCCGAACAGTTCGGACAATGTCAAAGTCTATCTGGCAGCCAAGTGGTTGCTGAATGTGGCGCACATGACGTTGGGCACTTACCCCGATCAAGTCGCAGAAGAGTTTCGAGTTCCCGAATCGGCCTTTCGTTCATCGACAGATATTCCAAAGTTCAGAAACATTGCAGCTCAACTAAGCCTCGACACGGTCGACCTTTGCGGAGGTGTAATCGTCGACGACTTTGATGAAGATGGATACCTGGATCTCGTGACATCGACCTGGGATCCGAGCGGCGAACTCAACTATTTTCATAACAACGCCGATGGCACGTTTGAGAATCGAACCAAAATGGCTGGCCTGACTGGTATCTTCGGCGGCCTCAACATTAACCAAACAGACTACAACAACGACGGCCACCTGGACATTTTTGTGATGCGGGGTGCGTGGTTGCAGACATCGGGGAAAATGCCCAATTCGTTGTTACGAAACAATGGCGACGGTACATTTACAGATGTCACGTTCATTTCGGGGTTGGGTGGATCCGTCGACTATCCAACACAATCCTCGGATTGGGCCGACTATGACAATGACGGCGATCTTGATCTGTTCGTTGGTAATGAGCACAACGAATTAATTGAAGCGCCGTGTCAGCTATTTCGCAATAATGGTGACGGAACTTTTATGGATGTCGCTGAACAAGCTGGTGTCCAGAACTTCCGGTTTACCAAGGGAGCGTGTTTCGGCGATTACGACAATGACGGAGACATGGATCTTTATTTATCCAACCTGCGAATGCCCAATCGAATGTATCGAAACAATGGTGATGGAACCTTTACGGATGTCGCTCCAGAAATAAACGTGACGTCACCTTCAGAGAGTTTTCCAACCTGGTTTTTTGATTATGACAACGATGGAGCGCTCGACCTATTCGTCGCTGGATACACCGGCATGATCGACAACCTGGTCGGGCACTACTGCGAAACAGGAACGGACTTCGAACCTTCTTGCCTGTACAAAGGCGATGGCCAGGGCGGTTTCAGGAATGTCACGGATGAACAAGGCCTGAATGTCCCCATGTTGCCGATGGGCTCGAATTTTGGCGATCTGAATAATGATGGTTACCTTGATTTCTATCTTGGCACCGGCGATCCCGAATACGAAAGCCTGACGCCAAATATGATGTTCCTCAACAAGGGCGGAACTGGATTCGATGACGTCACGATGGCGGGTGGATTCGGGCATCTTCAGAAAGGCCATGGGATTGCGTTTGCCGATCTGGACAACGATGGTGACGCGGAAGTCTTCGAACAGATGGGGGGCGCGTTTCTTGGCGACAAGTTTGGAAACGTTTTGTTCGAAAACCCAGGGTTTGAAAACAAATGGTTGTCGCTTCAGCTGGTCGGCGTTCAGTCAAATCGAGCTGCGATCGGAGCCAGGATTTCGGTCAAGATTTCCGAGAACGGCGAAACTCGAACCGTATACCGACATGTAAACAGCGGTGGAAGTTTCGGAGCAAATCCGCTTCGCCAAACCGTTGGACTTGGCAAAGCGGTCACGATCGACGAACTATCCGTTTATTGGCCAACAACCGGAAAAACTCAAACCTTTGACGATGTGTCTGTCAATCAGTTTTACCGAATTACGGAAAATAAGAGTGAGCTGGAAAAGTTGTCCCTGAAGGTATTCAAACTCGGTGGCTCTTAGTTGTCGGGTTAAAATTGAAAAGCGGGAGACTAATGCCTTGTACTCGTTTCAGCCCGGCATAGAATCTTATTGAGACTGGAAGACATCGAAAACTTCTCTTTTTCGAGGTTTTTGTAGGTCAGTCTCAATAACCGATCCGAACACCGTCATCAGAAATCATGTCCAACGAGCTAGAGCCAATCAAAGTTGCCGTTTCTCCGCAGGAACGATTTGGGGACTTCCTTCAGAGTCGAGGAATGAGGCAGACTGAGCAGCGAAAAAACCTGTTGAACCTCGTGTTTTCGGAACATGAACATTTTGACGCTGATCAATTGTTAGAGCGATTGCCCTCCAAAGGCGAATTGGGCTATGTCAGCCGCCCTACGGTTTATCGAACGTTGGGCGAATTTGTCGACGCCGGACTGCTGCGAAAATTCGAGCTCGATGGTCGTTCCGTTTACGAACATGACTACGGCTATCCCGAACACGATCATTTCTACTGCACCAAGTGCGAACAACTGATCGAATTTCAGAACGCTCAGATTGCCGATCTCACCGCCGAACTAGCTCGAACCCATAACTTTCAGGTTCGTTCGTACCGATTGATTATTCGTGGCATTTGCGAAGATTGTCGGAGAAGCCGTCGCCGAGTTCGACGCAAAGTCGACTTGATTTGACATCATCACTTACGAGCTACACCCTCAGTTCACTCGATTCGGGATCACGCCCTTTGTAAGCTTCGTTGATTGGTGCGATGACGCGTTCCAGGAACTCATCGACTTGTTCGGGTGCTCGGCCAACAAACGAACCGGGCTCGGTAAGGACATTGAGATCCAGTTTGTTGAAGTCTTCATCGTGTTGCAGTCGCTCCAGCAGGTCGTTTTCCTGCCCTTGCTCTTTGACTTGAGCGGCGGCCGCTTGCGAATGTTGCCGGATTTTTTCATGGAGGGTTTGACGATCACCGCCGACAGCAACGGCTGCCATCAAGATATTTTCCGTACTCATAAAAGGCAGCTCGGCGGCGAGGTTGCGAGCGATCACTTTGGGATAGACCACCATTCCGGCGGTAACATTTTCCAGCAAAATCAGAATCGCATCGATGGCAAGGAAAGCTTGCGGCAATACCAGGCGTCGGTTCGCGCTGTCATCGAGTGTCCGCTCCATCCACTGGGTGGCGAGCGTGTTGGCTGGGCTGGATTGCAGGCTGATGACAAACCTCGCCAGCGAGCAGATTCTTTCCGAACGCATCGGGTTGCGTTTGTAGGCCATCGCTGACGATCCAATTTGGTCCTTCTCAAACGGCTCTTCCATTTCTTTGCGGTGGGCCAGGATTCTAATATCGGTTGCCATTTTGTGGGCTGATTGGGCAATGCCCGACAAAGCATCCAGAACCTGACAAT
>JAHEJI010000123.1 GCA_024638965.1 Planctomycetaceae bacterium | reverse complement strand
AAAGAATCAACGATCAGCGATTTGTCTACGCGGATGAGTGACTCCTATGTCGTTCCGGATGTCTCAGAAAAAACCGGCAAGCCTTTTGGTAAACAATTGAAAGCTGGTCATTTCGATTCGTTTACAACGCTCGAAACATCTGCTGAGTCGTTTACCAAACACACCAATGATTCTGACCTGAAGCTCTTTGAGGAGAATCTAGAAAAGGTAAAAGCCAACCAACGTTCCGAGACACCTGTTATTCAACCTGCTTCCAACCCTGATGAGCAAATAAGTGCATTCGTACGCCGGATATTTCAGGATAAGAATGGAAATCTATGGTTTGGAACGAATGGCGATGGGGTCATCCGCTACGACGGAGATGCTCTCAAGTATTTCTCGATTAATGAGGGCTTCGGTGGTGTCGCGGTTAGAGGAATTGTTGAGGACAAAGAAGGTAATGTTTGGTTTGGCACTGAAGGAGGGTTGACCAAATATGATGGAACGTCGTTTACCAATTTCACTGAGAAGGATGGCCTGGTTAATAACGACGTCTGGGCCATCGTCATCGACAGCAAAGGGATCATCTGGATCGGCACTTTGCAAGGAGTAAGTCGTTTTGATGGAGAAGTGTTTACTCCTTTCGAACTTCCAGAGGGTAAGGCTGACCCTGCAAGAGGCGTTACCAGCGCCAAGATCGTTCATTCCATCATGGAAGATAGTAAAGGCCGGATGTGGTTTGGCACCAATGGAGGCGCCTGTATCTGGGACGGAAAAAACTTATCCAAGCTGTCTGAGAAAGATGGCCTGCCCGATAACAACTTGAATTGTATTCTGGAAGATAAACACGGCAACTTTTGGTTTGCTACTCATCACAATGGCGTCTGCCGTTGGGATGGAAAATCATTTACCCACTTCACCTCAAAGGACGGGGTTAACGGCACAGAGGCGTGGGACCTCTATAAAGATAGAGCAGGCAACATCTGGTTCCCTATCGAGAATTCTGGCGTGTACCGCTACGACGGAAAGTCGTTTACCAATTTTCAGAAAGACCAGGGTCTTACCACGAATGCAATACAGTGCACTTTTGAAGATAAAGAAGGCCGGTTTTGGCTTGGCGGCTGGCAGGGACTCTTTCGATATGAGGGGAAATCCATTTTCAGTGTGGGCAAGAATGGACCTTGGCAGAAACAAAAAAACAGAACAGACAAGCCAAAAAAAGACAGCAGAAGCACCAATACCGGGGTTAGCAAAGTATGGCCGGTTGCTACCGGCCGGTCTGATCAGGTTCGGCCGGAGGGAACCGGCCCTACAACTTTTTCCGCAGCTCATTTTGAGGAAAAAATTCGACCGCTGCTCATGAAGTATTGCGCCGACTGTCACGCGCCTGGCGAATCGGGAGATCTCGATTTTCTCGCGGCCAAAACCGCAAAGGATGTTGCCGGACTTCGAGGCCTTTATGTCGACGTCGTGGAGCAAGTGCAAAGTCGCAAGATGCCGCCTGGCGATTCCGATAAGCCATCTGACACGGAACGAAAACTGGTAACCGACTGGCTCAAGACATCTCTTCAATTGAAACCAGAAGATTTTGACCGAATAGCTCAGTATGTTGTCGAAACCTACGAGGACAAAAAAGGGAATCTGTGGCTTGGAACGATGCACAAAGGTGCGGCTCGTTACGATGGAAAAACACTGACCTGGTTTTCCAAGAAAGACGGATTACCCAGCAATGCTGTTCCGAGCTTTGCTGAAGACAAAGATGGAAATCTATGGGTAGGCACTCAAGAGGGTGTTTGCAGATTTGACGGAAAAACATTTGTCAAGTTTGGAAGCGCAGAAGGCTTGCCCGCAGGTTATGGGCGGGTTCGGGCCGATAGAGATGGGAACATTTGGGCCGGAATGAACACAGGCGTGTTTCGCTTGGATGGCAATTCTTTCTCCGAGTTCAAAGTTCCAATCGACCAAGACAGAATTTCGTCTTATGCAATCTTTTCCGGTCAAGTTTCGATGGCGTTACACGACAAAAAAGGCAACTTGTGGTTTAGCACAGACGGCTATGGTGCATTTAAATATGACGGAACTTCATTCACTCATTTCACCAAGAAAGATGGTCTGTGCAGTAATAACGTCACGAGTATCCTGGAAGACAAACACGGTAACATCTGGTTCACGTGCATTCAATCCTACCAACCTGAAATGACTGGAGACGGAGGAGTCTGTCGCTACGATGGGAAAACATTCACTAAGTTTCCAGAGATAAAAGGCCTTAGTGAAAATGACATTTACACGATCTATCAAACCAAAGCGGGAAACATTTGGATTGGTGCATCGCGTGTTGGAGCGTATCGCTATGACGGGGAAACTTTCACTCTGTTTAGCGAGACAGACAGGAAACACTGGACGCGCAATTTTGGCGTTCAAGGAATTATAGAAGATGGAAATGGAACGCTTTGGTTCGGTTTCTCTGGAGGACTCTTTCGATTCAATGGAGAATCCTTTTTTAACGTCACCAAAGATGGCCCATGGAGGTGAAGTCGAAGAACCGAAAATGTTTTGGCCGCAGTAGCGTTTATCAAACGTGAGCGGTACGGCGCTAGCCGCCGGCAGCGGATGTAAATCGCGTCAAATGCCGGCTGTCGCTAGCGCGACCGATTACATCCCCGAGGGTGGGTACAAGTTGCAATAGAAAGCAAAAAAATGCGAAACACATCAGCACTTCAACCCATGAAATCGATCTTCCTCCCCGGCCTCGCCCTGCTGCTGAGTTTGACCTCAACCACGCTCGCGCAAGAGAACCAGGAGCTCGGTCGGATGTGGACTTTCGAGAATCCACCGCTCGCCTACCTCGAAGAGGAATACGAGTTCAAGCCGGACCAGGAGTGGTTGAACTCCCTTCGGCTCGGCTCGCTGCGCCTTGGCGGCGAAGATGTCCTGCCCGGCTTCGGCTCGGCGTCGTTCGTCTCGCCGGAGGGCCTGATCATGACGAGCACCCGCAGTGTGCTCGATGCGGTCGCGATGACCCGACCGAAAGACATCAATCTGATCAAGACCGGATTCGTCGCCGAGACGGCAGAACAGGAGATCCGGCTGCGGTCTGGTTTGAGCAAGTGGCTGTCCGCCGCGCAGCTCGTCAAGATCTCGAACGTCACCGACGAGTTGAACAAGGGCGTGGCGAAGGCCGACAACGAGACTCAAATCAATGAAAAGCGCGAGGCGACCAAGAAGGCGATCCTCGATGCTGCCAGCAAGACCGACCCTGAACTCGTTTCGCAGATCGTGAGCCTCTACCAGGGCGTCGTTTTCCAGCTCTACCAATACAGGGTGTACAAAGACGTTCGCCTGGTGGTCCTTCCGCACATCCAAACCGCGCACTTCGGCGGTGACCCGGACAGCTTCACCTATCCGCGCCACGGCCTCGACTTCGCATTCCTACGCGCGTACAAGGACGGCAAACCCGCCGATACGACGAAGCACTACTTCAAGTGGAAGTCGGGCGGCGCAAACGAGGGCGAACTCGTCTTTGTGTCCGGCAACCCCGGCACGACGAAGCGGCTGTTCACGAAGGCGCAAATGGAGCTCGAGCGAGACATCAGGATACCGATGGAAATCGAACGGATCACGAACTCGATGCGCATTGTGAAAGACCCCAGGAGTGGAACCACCTTCACCGGAGAATTCGATCCCGAGAACCCGTCTAAGCACTGGGCCTGGGTCAGGACGGGGATCCTCAGCCAGGAAAACGGCATCAAGGCGGCGCGCAGAAATCTGCAAGGCCTCGAGAACGAGAAGTTGATGGCGCTGAAGACCGAGGCGGAGGAGGCATTCAAAGGCCGCGTGATGGCGGACAAGCAGCTCGCGGAGCATTACGGCGACCTCTGGGATCGGATCGCCAGCGTGGCCAAACAGCGTCGGCAGCACGAGGCCCGAGCGCGATTTCACTCGGGCGCCGGTCTGCTCGACTTAGCGGTCGACATCGTGCGATCATGCGATCCCACCGAAACCGAGGAGCATCGCAAGCAAGCCACGAAGAATTTGGATGCTTGGAGGGGTGGGACATACGCCCTCAACTTTCACGGGGTCGCCCACATTCGGGACCACTTCGTCCGTGCCCGTACCTGGTTGCCTGAGAATGATCCCTTCTTCACGAAGGTGTTCGGTGGCAAGAGCCCGGAAGAGTTCTCGGATGAATTGGAGCGGCGCTCGCCGAGCTGGCTCGGATACCCGGAACCACGTGAGGCGCTCGTCGAGTCGGGTTGGAAGGCGATTCAGGAGAGTGAGGATCCGGTGGTCGTCGCCGCGCGCGAACTCGTTCCTCTGATTCGGAAGAACGAGAAGCTCGGCGCTGAGCTCGATGCGACGGAAGAGGCCCTTGGTGCTGAGCTCGGTCGAGCATTGCTGGAGTGCTACGGCACGAAGGTCAGCCCCGATGCGACGAACACGCTTCGATTCACCGACGGTGTCGTCAAGGGCTTCTCCGCTAACGGCACGATCGCGCCGTACCGCACGACGTTCGACGGGCTATACGCTCGCGGGCGCGAGTTTGACAACAAGTACCCTTTTAAACTCCCCAAGATCTGGCTTGACCTCAAAGACAAAATCGACATGACGAAGTCCGTCAACTTCGTCAGCACCAACGACATCACCGTCGGCAACGCCGGAAGTGTCGTCGTCAACAAGGAGCTTGAAGTCGTCGGGGTGGTCGTCGATGGGAACATCGAATCACTGCACAACGACTTCGTCTTCAATGACGACGTGCCGCGCGCCGTCTCGGCCCACGTCGACGGAATCATGGAAGCCCTTGTAAAGATCTACAACGCCCGTCACATCGCCAAGGAACTCACTGGTAAGTAGCTCTGGTAACTCGTACAGCGAGAACAACAAAATGAACTTTGACAGGATTACATGATGAACAAGATGACCGCGCGACCTTCTGTTAATCATGTGCGTTCTGTCAAAAAATACTCACAAACCAATCAACAAGGAACTGGAAGTCCTCGAATGTACGCACGCCACTTATTTTTGATCGCGATCGGGATTCTTTGCATTCACGACCCGGCTTGCGCACAGGATGTCAACTCGAAGATGCTTCATGACTTCGACGGCGTTGGAGATATTTCGTCGCTTCGAACCGACAATGCAAACTTCGAGCTCGTCGATGGCGGCCGCTCCGATCGTGGCAGAGCGATGCGCGTCTCCTTCGACGCGGTTGGCGAATCACCAGACGCCTACCCGTCTTTGATGTTCGAAAAGAGTTCGCTGCCCAACAAGGATTTCAACCAGTACGGGTTACTCTCATTCTGGGTGAAGAACGAGGGCAACAAAGCCATGTATATCAAGATTTCGGTCCAGGATCTGGACGGAAGACGAAGCCCGATGAGTCCTGACAGGGTCTACGTATCGGCAGGCGCATGGCGGCAGATCCTCTATCGTCTCGATCTTCAGGGACTGGACCGTAAGCGCATCGGATCGCTTCAGCTGTTTCGACACTCCAAGGGTCCGGCATTGCCCCTGCTCGTTGACGACATCAAGCTTCTCACACAGTTGGCCGCGCAACTTGGGTTGCTCGAGAGTCAAATTCGCGGAAACATCGAACGAGCTCAGGATTCGGCGAAACGGATCGGTCTCGAAACATTCATCGAATCCGACGCGGAACGCTTGACGCAGCAGCTTCGCGAAGCGACGTCTCTGCCAACTTCCGAGCGCCTGCCGGTGCTCTCTCAACTTGCGCGCGAATCCGCAAACTTAGCGGGGACGATCGGGCTCATCGGATCAGGTCGCCCCGGGCCCCCGACAGGGCTGCGTCTGAGAGGTCCGCAAGTCACCGACGCATGGCTCGCTGCTTGCGCGCCGAAGATCGCTGAGTTCGAAACCGTCGACCTGGACGGCACGTCGATCTCGGACGCCGGCCTCGCTCATCTGCGCTCCCACAGGGGCCTCAAACGTCTTCTGCTTCGCAGCCCGGGCATCACCGGATCGGGACTGAAGGGCTTTGCCAGCACGAAACTGTCGGAGTTGAATCTAGCGCGTTCCGGGGTCAACGATGCGGGATTGGAATCGATCAAGGCCTTCCAAATCGATTCGATCTACCTCGGTGACACCGGGGTGACGGACGCCGGGCTTCGCCACCTCTCCGGAATGAAGAGCCTCCGGGTGCTCGGCCTTCGAGACACGCCGATCACAGATGTTGGCCTGTCGCACTTGCGAGACCTCACGGCCTTGGAATCGCTCTATCTGCAAAGAACCGACGTCACCAGCCTCGCAAAACTCGGAGCACTGAAGAATCTCAAGCGCCTAGATCTCACCGAGGCCCGGGTTGACGACGCAGGCTTAGCCGGCCTCGGCGCGTGTTCAGAACTGGATGCGTTGCTTCTTGCCAAGACGAACGTTCTGGGGCCGGGCCTCGCCAATTTCAAGGATGCGAAAAGCTGTCGTATCTCGCTCTCAACGGCACGCGCGTCAACGATGCGGGTCTTGCTGCGATGGGAGAGCTTGCTAAGCTCTCGCGACTCGAGGTGTCGAGTACGCGCATCACGGACGCCACTCTCGACCGCATCGCCCGAGCCAAGAGCCTCACCTATCTGGATATCTACGGCACGAATGTCACCGGCGACGGCATTCGGCGTCTAGGCGCGATCAAGGGATTGACTGAACTCTACGCCGGTGGCACTGCGGCCGACGACGCTTCGATCGCCGCACTCAGCGGACTCGACAAATTGTTTCAACTCGACTTGCAGGGCACGCGCATTACCGACGCGTCACTCGAGACGATTGGCAAGTTCAAGAATCTGAATACGTTAAATCTCTCCCGCACGGCGGTGACGGGCTCGACCATCTCGAATCTGTCGGGCATCGAAGAACTGCGCATGCTGAACCTCGCAGGCACAGGAATCACGAACGAAGCTCTTGATACGATCTCCGGCGTACTCGTCCGCGCGACGAATCCCGACAGTGGTTCCGGCGGAGGGTTCGCCTGGTTGAATCGTCTGATGCTGACTGACACAAATGTTTCGGATGAAGGCCTCGAGAACATTTGGCGATTGAAACATCTCTTCACGCTCCGTCTTGAAGGAACGAAAGTCGGCGACAAGGGGATGGAGAAAATTGCTCTTCTGCCAAATCTTCAAAATCTTTCGCTTGATAGAACCGCCGTGACCGACGCTGGGTTTGCGGCTCCTACAAATTCGCACAAGCTTTTTTCCCTCAGCCTGAACAGGACAGAGATCACCGACGAGTCGCTGAGTCGAATCGGCGAACAGATTCTTAAACTCGGCCTCAGTCACACGCGCGTCAACGATTCAGGAGTGCAAACGTTGGCGAGCAAGAAGCAGCTGCAAACGCTCGAACTGGCGGGTACAGTGGTCACCGATCGCGGTTTGGAAAAGATCTCGCGACTTCCGAATCTGCGTGTCATGGATCTCGGCGCCACACCCATCAGTGATCGAGGCGTGGTGACATTGAAAACGCTACCGGCCCTATCCGAGCTTCGGCTCGAACACACCGCGATTACCGATATGGCCGCCGAATCCCTCGCTCATTTCGAGGCGCTCGGCAAGGTCTCACTAAAAAGTACGCGGGTGACCGCGGACGGAAAGGCTCTAGTGAGTCGAAGACACCCGGAGCTCGACGTTAAGCTTGATATTCCATGGGGTGATGTTGCGTGGGCCGACGGGGAAACGTCGGTCCAAACGTCTAGCCAAACTCCGTGGTCGAACAGCACTCTGCCTGAAGACATCTCCATCGCCGATCTGGGCAGGCTCGCCGACGTTCGATCGCTGAGTCTCCAACAACGTACCGTCGACGCGGAGACGCTCGACGCGCTGCGGGATCTTACGAATCTGGAATCGCTGGACCTTGCTGACACTTCCATCGATGACGTTCTGCTCGCGAATCTGTGCGGGCTGCCGCGATTGCGCATCTTGCGGCTGAGCCGCACGGCGATCTCCGACGATGGGCTTAAGCAACTCGCCGGACTGCCGGCTTTGGAGCATCTCGATCTCGATGGAACGCGCGTTTCGGGCGCCGGGCTCGGCCACCTCAAGGGGCTCAACTCGCTGCGATCGATTCATCTAAGCGAAACGTTATTGCGGGATGAGCACGCCGCGCAGCTAGCGGCGCTCGCGTCGCTTCGCAAGATCTCAGCGACCAACACGCGTCTCGGTAATGCTGGGCTGCGCGAGCTCGAACGCCTTCCGGCTTTTGCATGCGATTAATGCCAGGTCGAATCATGTTCATGTGGTAGTGACGGCACCGAATTACAAGCCGGATACGGTTGCCAGGCAGTTCAAGGCGTGGTGTACGCGGAATCTAAAAACGAATCATCCAGAGAGAAAAACGTTTTGGTCGGAAGGTGCGAGCCGCCGGTGGATCAATCAGGAGGATGATCTGGTGAATGCGGTTGAGTATACGACGGAGGCTCAAGACCGAAAGGGAGGTGAGGAATGACAATACGAGCCCGACGTGCCAGCGAGTGGTTGGGTTACTCGCAAACCACTCGCTGGCGCGTCGGGCTTGTTTTTAGTGATACAAAATACGACAACCGGCAAATCCAGCACCTGCAGATAGGTTATTCAAAACCAGCCCACGCCGAGCATTCGGTCCCTCGTGTGGGTACTCGCTTGATCGGGTTTTCACGATCGAGAATACTTTGCAGGCAATATCTGGTTCGGATTGAAGGAACTCAGGGCTACGGTGCCAGGCGTTATGACCCTTCGGCATCGCTCGGGCCAAACGGTAAATCGTTGAGTCACTTCACACAAAAGCACGGACTGAGCAAGCTCATTTCGGCCATCTAGACAAGGATGCTGGATCGGACAATCCATTTAACTGCTTCCA
Source organism: Planctomycetaceae bacterium (assembly GCA_024638965.1). Lineage (GTDB taxonomy): Bacteria > Planctomycetota > Planctomycetia > Pirellulales > Pirellulaceae > Mariniblastus. The sequence goes on along the minus strand of JAHEJI010000123.1, from coordinate 8,953 downwards.
GCCACCAGCATTTGTTTTTGAACCAGCTCCTGGTAGTAATTGCAGCGCGAAAATAGTTGGTCGTGGATTCCAGTATCTTCGATTTGCCCATCCTTCATGACGACAATTTGATCGGCATTTATTACCGTGCTCAAGCGATGAGCAGCGACAACAACCGTTGTGTTTTTGGCCAGCTCCGCCAAAGCCGAAGTTACTTTCTGCTCGGTCAGTGAATCCAACGCCGATGTCGCTTCGTCCAACAAAAGGAGTCCTGGCTGCCGTAGAATCGCCCGGATGATGGCTAGTCGCTGCTTCTGGCCGCCAGAAAGATTCTTCCCGCTTTCTCTGAGATCACCATCCAGAATGCTATCGGGAGTCTGTGAATTCGAAATGGTTGAGTCAGCATCACGCTCAAAAACTAAATCACTCAGCCCAAAGTCCTCTATTAGTTGCATGAGAGTGGAGTCGTCGACTTTATGCTTAAGTCCGAGCGTCAAGTTCTCTCGAAGGGAACCGGCAATCACAGGTGCAGATTGGGAAACGAGTGCGATCTGTTGTCGCCAACTTTGAAGCGATACGGAACTTGCACGAATATCGCCGACCATCAACTGCCCATCTTCAACAGGATAAAGACGATCAAACAAATTCAGCAGCGTGGTTTTTCCGGCACCCGACTCACCAACCAGTGCAGTCGTTTTCCCGGCAGGAATGGTCAAGTCCACGTTTTCCAAAACCGGATTTTGTCCAAATCGAAAACTTAGGTTGTTACATTCAATATCCAATTCACCGAAATCAAGTTTTTGGCCTTGATCAAGCGGCTCCTGGGGAGCGTCAAGAAACGAAGCCAGTTGATCTGCCGCGCCTGCTGCCTTATTCAACCCGGCAACAAATATCGAAAAGCTGGCCAACGGAACTACGATGTTAAAAAGGTAAAGAACAAACGCCAGTAGTTTGCCAATCGAAATCGCACCAATACTGACTCGGTAACTGCCGAATGCAAGAATCGCTATCATGCCGGCACTAATTGCGATCCCAGCCAGTGGTGCAAGCAACGATTGGATTCTAATTTCTTTCAACTCAAAACCGAACAATCGTTGCATGCGGTTTTGCTGTTTTTCAATAAGGCTATGTTCGGCAGTTAATGATTTGACCAATGAAATTTCGCCAAGTAATTCGCCCATTGAAGCGATACTGTCGGCCTCATGCTGCTGCAATTTTTGCGATAGGATGGTCAACCCTGCGGCAACAGGAAGCGTAATAAGAAATGCGGCCAGAACTATTCCAAGCAATACCAGCGTTAGAACAACATCCAGCATTCCCATCACCACAATGCACCCGACAACAACAATCATTCCAGAAATCACCCCAATGGTTTGTTGTGAAATCAAATCCTGTATTAAGGAACTGTCTTTGATCAGGTGACTTGCGGGGCCACTTGCTCTCTCTTTTTCGAAAAAACTGACAGGCGCCAAAAGGAGTTTTTCTGATACATCATTCCTTAGCTTCAATACCCACCGGCTGCCCAACCTTGCCACGGCGTAATACAATATTCCGCCAAAAATCGAACCGCCGATCATGACACAGATAAGAGCCACAATGAGATGACCAACTGAATTGCCGCCGGACATTCCGTCAACTAATGCCTGCGTCAACAAGGGCGAAGCTAACTGACTGGCAACATCAGCAAGCAAGAGAATCGCGATCAAAATACCAGTCCCCCAACGAATTGGAAATGACCGCAACAATCGAATCAGAGATCGATAGGATGCGAGTCCCTTCTTTTGCGAAGGCAATTCTGCGTTTCCATGCGACGTTTCATTGGTTTTTTCGTAGTTTATTGCTGCTTCTGACATTGGAACGCCCTATTTGTTGACCGCGAGGTCAGTTTTTGACCAATTATTGGGATGCTAGGCGCCCTTCGCACTGGCGTCAATGACCATTCGGTCATAAAATGACCGAATTGCCAGAATTCAGGTTAGATTCCAAGAAACGGAAGCAGATTTCAATTGGCCGCAAACGACAAAAAGCAACATGTATTGGCGACAGCAAAGAACCTGTTTCTAAGTCGCGGATTCAAAGCGACAACCATTCAAAATATTGCCGACGCGGCCAACGTTTCAAAAGGCGCGGTCTACCTTTATTTCTCGAGCAAGCAGGACATCATTTTTGAGATTGCGGTTCAGACCGAAGGTGTAATTTGGCGACAAGTTCAAGACATTCGGGCCGACAAGTCTTTCGATCCCCGGGGGCGACTTGAGAAAATCCTGGAAACCTACATCGACTATATCCATGAAAACCGTTTGCTGAATGAACTGTTGGTTCAAGAAGTTGGGCTTGCTCTGACCGACGAAATGCTTGCCGAGACGTTGAGAATGCGTCAACGCTGGCAAAAGGCGATAGATTCGAGCGTCGCAGATTTTCTAGGCGAGAATTTTGATGATTGGAATGCCGATTTAGGGTTTTGTCTGAATGCCATGATGGACGGCTTCCATGCTTTTCTCCTCGTCGAAAACGTTGAGATTCCCAAGGACACATTGATTCAGTTTCTGCTTTTAATGGTCGAGACGATGGGTCCAGCCCTCAAAGCAAAAAAGCTGGCCCCCTTGTTGGATAAGAATTACTTGGACAAGCGAGACAGGCAACTGAAGGGCAGCGAGTCAAAACGCAAAAAGGAGATCGCATCATTGTTGAAAAAGATTTCCACGTTTGCATCCGACCAGAAACCAACGAATTCAGAACAGTCAATTCAGCACAAGATCCTGCTGGACACAATTCAAATCCTGAAAAAGGAATGTGAGTCTGCAGAGCCAAACAAGGCGATCATTCAAGGCATGTTGGCCAGCCTGAGGGCAGTTGATGAGCTATCGCAACATCGCCAACAACTGTCATTTTTGCTTGGTGTCAAGCTGATCTAGCAAGACACAATTCAAACAACTTAGCAAAAACGCCAACCCGGATTAAAGAAAGGGGACGCAGGACGCCGGAGATCATTTTCAAGAACTCAGCCAAACTCTTTCCGGCGCCCGGCGCAGATCAATCGTAAATTTCAAACAGAAGGACGCAACGGCAGCAAAGACTCAATGGAATACGAGCCCGAAGCGCAAGCTCGAAGAAACGGCTCACCAGATTCGAAAGTTCTTGAATCAGCCGGTGCAACGGTGGTCAATGAGCGCCCGCAGCACGCCGACTTCATTGATCTCTCACCCGAGAATTTGACCAAGTCCAGTATTATCTCGTTGTTTCAGTCGGCGAAGGCGGAAGGTGGCGACCTGAACTGATGGGTGCAAGCCGAAAGGCGAACCGACATGGCAGCCTCGGATCAGATCTCGGTAATGAATCGACGGCTAAAGCACCAAGACAGCATTCAGAGGGAGGAGCGCCGAGCTTTACGTTTGGGCACACTGCGAATGTTGGGTTGCTTATTTTTTTTACGGCAAGAAAACGACTTATTCATCAATCAACGAATAGACTTGCCCAAAGATCCTCATCTTGTGGTCGTCTCTTGAATACAAACTGACGACGGTCCCGAACGTATCGTTGAAGGCGTGAACGATCAGTTGCTGAACAGCGGCCGCCGCATCCTCAGTCGATTCAATCTCATTTCTAAGTCCATATTCATCCGGTTCCGACATCAACTTTTTCCAAACTTCAGGCGACCGGTCACTCGGGCCTGTTCCGTACTTCTCCTTGATCCGGGCGGATTCGATCGAATTTTGCTTCGTTTTGTTTTCAACTTTGTAGAACTTGTTGGACTGATATGCGATCTTGAAAAAGGATGACTGGCCAGACGAATCTCTGGTAGCTTTTAACAGCAAGTCGAACGTTTGCGGATCCGAATATTCTTCATAGGCGGCACTCAAAAATCGTTTCATGCTGTTGTGGTCGCAATGGATCATCCAGTCATTATTGATGAAATACTCGCATTGCTTGGACATGATTGTTTCGCTGATCGGTTCGCCGTCTTGCGGAGCAAAGTCCTTTGGCAATTCTTCACCGCTTTCACGCCAGCTTGTTGCTCGCTTGCCAAGATGCTCGCGAATGCCCGATTGGGTTCGACCGAACAGCTGTCCATGATCGTTTGGAATTTCGACGAGGCGTTCGTTCTTCGGAGCGGAGCGGTTTTCCGCCTTCAATTTGTTGGCAAGCAACTTTTCCATCGCTTCACGGTTTTTGACTTTCCTGACTTCCATCGCCGGCTTCCAATGGATGGGATTTTTTTCGTGATAAACCGAGATGATACCGTTTGTAGCCTCCAGCATGGGGTTCACATCCAGTTCTTCAGTCCTTTCAAACAAACCGAATTCCGTAAAGCTGAAGTATTTTTCAAAAGTCATGCCGCCAGATTTGCCGTCGTTGCTGGCGGTGGCGAAGAGGTGCTTTTGGTACTTGTCGAAAATCTCTTTGTTCGCGTCGTGCTTGGCCTTCAAGTCGAAACCAGTCGCATTTAATGAAGTGATCGAGAAGGGTAAAAAAGGGAACTCTTTAAAGGGTTCGAATGACTCAATCAACTTTCCAAATCCACTCACGGGTTGAGTGTAAGTCAAAACGAAATCCCAGTTGATAACCGGCTGGTACGTTCCGTCTGGAGTTGCAATTGCCTGACTATCACTTTGCAGCAGGATTTGAAATCCAGCAGAAGCAATCGACTCAGGAGGCTCGATCATGAGGACTTGATCGCCTGCGACCAATTTTGTTACCAATCTCCAAAAACGCTTGGGCGCAAGAAAGCCGCGAACTTGCGGTGATTTGGCTCTCTTCTCCAGCAATTTTTGCACCATCAAATAGGACCGATTGCGGGCTAATGATCTGAATTCTTTGTCCGCGGACTGTTCCAGACGCGCCATCAACTCCCTGGATTTTTCGGGAGAATTAGAAAGCAAAATCAGATTGCCGGCTTGCTGAATGGAAACACCCGGGAATTTGCTACCCGCCACGAGCGCAAAGAAGTCCGGTTCATCTGCTTCTGAATCCAAGATTGATGACTTAACGTTCGTCAACAAATCTTCCATGCTTTGAATGGACTCAGCTGGGCCAGCGAATGCAATTGAAAGTTTGGGAACGGACCAAAAATCATCGGCCCAAGAATGAATGATGATGGAGACTTCATCGAACCTGCTTAGCAGGTCACGCAGTTCCTTCCATGTCTCTTCCAGTTCATTGAGCCGCTCCTGATTGGCCAATGGAAACTCGCCATCAACCATGAGTTCCTGCGCTCTATGAACGTGACGATTTTGGAAAAACACCGACGACTCAATTTGCTTCAGGATCGCCTCCGGGTCCTGGATCACGATAAACGCGGCCGAATCTCGTTCAATGAATTGTTCAAGTTCGTCTTGAGCCGTGAGCCACGAACTGGCTGAGCTCACAATCAAAAGAAATACGGTGATAAAGAAGTATGAACTTCGCATGTCTCGAATCGCAATTGAAAAGGAATAGTGAAAGCACCGCGAATCAAAAGGGACCGGCTCCGAGCGAATTTGGTTATAGCTCACGAAATGAAATGTGTCGCGTGCCGGTACCTTTTACTGATACGAAGCGGCGTAATACAAAGTCGCAACAATCGTTCGTTTTTATTTACAAGATGAAAAGGAAGTCATGCGCAGATAACATGTTATCCCGCCGCGACGGATCTGCGACATTTCATCGACGAGGCTGCGGTCGAGGTCGCCAAAAAGATGCTGGATGAGCAGATTTTGTTATGATTTAGTGTCTCTAACTTCGAAATCAGCAATTTTTTGCCGATCAGTCGACATTAATGATATAGGTTGACGTCGCATATTTGATTTGAGACGTTGTTTGTACGGTTGACGAGTCGAATTTGATCACAAAGGTGTACGGTATGTCTGCGATACTTTCAGGTTATACGTCTGCCGATAAATATCGGAAACTGCTTGCTCTTTGTGTGTTTCTGATTTTTTGTAACGGTTTTCACGTTGCTGATGCTCAGGTCGACACGCGATGGATTTCTAGTGATGGAAACTGGAACGATGTTGCAAACTGGGACAATGGAGTCCCGGTCGGGGAATTCAATGCAATCATCGATTCTACGGCCGGCGAAATCATTCAAGACGCTGGGCCCATCGAACTAACGAGTCTAGAGCTGAATAGTTCGACTGCAAAACTGGTTTTGGATAACTCGTTGGTCGTTGGACATTTGGATTGGAGGACAGGTGAAATCGGTGGCAGTGAGGAGTTTGTCTCTGCAGGTATAGGCCAGATTATTGGCGAAGTGACCTTGGAAACGACTTTCAATAACACCGGTTACATGCAGCTTGGAGCCAAAGGCCATGTTACGCGAGTGGCCACTGATACCGTTGCAGTCTGGAATAATTGTTCTGGCAGCGTGTTGGATATGTCCCACAGCGGATTCGGAGGTTTTGTACGCAACGGGCAGGGACAGTTGAATGTCGAAACGGAATCGCTGGTTTTGATGAACGGGCCTCATACTGAGTTTACGTGGGCTGTTGTTAATGAGGGCACGATTGAGATCAGTGGTTCGGCTGCGGTATTCTTTGAAGACTACGAACAAAGCAAATCAGGGCACTTGGTTCTCAATAACGGGACCGCAAACTTTACGACGGGCTCTGCGATCAAAGGGAAAGTCAGCGGCGACGGCGGAATGATCATGGGCGGCGTAGGATTTGACGCGGTACTGGAACCTGGTGGGTCTGAAATAGGCTCGATTCAGTTTGCCGGCAGTTTACCAATGACTCCAACAGCGGTTTCCAACTTTCAAATTGGCCCCGGTTTATCGTCTGACACGGTAACCCACATTGGCGGAGGGTTGCAACTGAATGGCACATTGAACATTGAAGCTCTGCCCGGCGTGACAACAGGGATTTATACTCTGTTCACCTTCCACAATCTGGAAACCGAAGACATTCAGCTGGGTACAGTGCCGGCCGGTTTCAAGGGATCGCTGTTTCTGGACGCTCCCAACAAGGCAATAAAGCTGGATGTACAGGCCATCAGGCCAGTCCTGTCGGTGGGCGACACGGGTGTTCTTTTAGACGCCGATTCCATTTATCCAAACCACGGGTCCGGTGGCTAACGACATTTTTCGGTTAACGTGTAAGCGGCACGGATCGCTTGCCGCCGGCTTCGGGGGGTGATGCGTAACCCGCTGGCGTTACCGCGATACTCAAACCGGCGGCCAGCAAATCCTTCACCATCATTGATAACCACGAATGGACACAAATTAAATGCCCGCCAATCCAAATTCGTGTTTATTCGTGTGCATTCGTGGTTCAAGAATTCTGAGCGAAGCCAACGGACATGAAAATGTGGAAAGAGTGTTTAGCGCCCGTCAGAATGCCCTGACCAGCGCCCCCGCAAATCCCAGGGATGCGTAAATCGCGGCCAGGACGACCCTCGTCCAGAGCCAGATCCGCCGCTCACGATCGGAGGTAAACAGATTCACGTCCCAGCCTACGCGTTTGACCAAGCACCCACCAAAGCCATAAACGTCGACGGCAGCCAAATCTGTAAAGGCTACACCATCGGGTAAATCGTCTTCTTCCAAGGTTTATACAGGATTTACATGGCCAAAAGGATATTGCGCGCACCCATCCTGTCCATCATGTTCATCGGTCAAACTTCCGTCAAGGTTTTCACGCCGGCGGCGGGCAGCTGGTCGTTTGCATGTTTGCATTCAGGAAATTTCACCAGCAAACGCTCGCTACTCTTTCCCGATGAATTGTTTGGCAAAGGATGCTGCAGCACGCAGGAGATCGCCCGAACCACCTGTATATGAATTGGCGCAAATGGCAACAACGATTTCTGAATCGGGAACCAACAACAGAACGCATTGGGCGCCCACCGACGTCCCACCATGGTGGACAATTTGAACAAATTGATCCGGGCCGGTGTCGAGTTGCAATTTGCCACTGCGCCAACCAAGCCCGTAATGTTGCGGATTTACTTGTCCATCGCTTGTCGTACGAGGCTCAAACATCAGTTTGCGGCTTTCGGCACTGATGATCTGGTCTTTCAATACGGCAATACCAAATCGAGCCAGGTCATCTGGTGTAGAAAGAAATACACCTCCCCCCCATTTGCAACTGCTGTCTGTTTCTGGCAAACGCACCACCCAGCCATCAAACGTCGACATGTAGTCGGTCGAGCGACTCTCCGGGCGCGAGTTGCGGTCATCCGCCAACGTTGAAGTCATCGCCAGCGGTTCGAATAGAGATGTGTGCATCAAATTCAAAAACGTATCACCAGCGGCATTTTCCATCGCAGCACTTAGCAGCGTGTATCCGAACGTGGTGTATTGAAACTTGGAATCAGGCGCGAATGCCAATGGATCATCTGCAAACAAGCTAAGACTTGCTTCAATAGATTCGTAATGTTGGTTGATTCCCATTTCAGTAAACCACGGCGGTTTCCAGGCCATCTTGTAATGACGAATTCCGGCTTGATGCGAGAGCAGCTGACGGACGGTTATTGAATGCGATTTCTTTGGAAACTCCGGCACTAACGATTCGACCTTGTCATCAAGACTCATTTTGCCCTGCTCGATCAGCAACATTGCTGCCGTAGCTGTAATCGGTTTGGAAACGCTGCCAATGGGAAATTGAGTCTGGCGCGTCGCGTTGACATTGGCTTCGATGTTGGCCAGCCCCTGAGCTTCCGACCAAAGCACCTTTCCATTCTGGGCAAGGCAAACCGAAACGGCTGGATGATTTTCATCGCGACGTAACTGCAATAACCGCTGGCGAAGTGTTTCGAGGGTTTGCTGGCCAACTTCTGGGTCAACGAACGAGTCGTGATTGGTCAATGCGTCGGTCGCCTCGAAGATTGCGACTCGGTTTGAGAAATACCAGATTGTTGCAATGACGGTCATGGTCAGGGCAATCGCCAACAAAACAAGTAGCGATCGCACGAGATACTTCTTAAATCTTTTCATTTGCGTTTGCCTGACATCTTGAGGTAACCAAAAACCATTTCGGCAAGTTCCGACTCAAACTCCTGG
>JAHEJI010000268.1 GCA_024638965.1 Planctomycetaceae bacterium | reverse complement strand
TTACGCCCAGTGAACCTTGAATGCACTCTTCAAAAGTGACAGGCGGTGCGATCACGCGCAATTTTCCATCATCGTCTAGTCGATAAGCACTAGGCGTTTTCCGATTCTTCAACATCATCAGCGCCGCATGGATTCGATCGACGCAATTGACGGCCGTGAATGGATCGTTAATTCCAGGTGAAAGAGCTCGGACCGCGATATCGACCAATTCGCCGAAGGCGTGACGAATGTCCTGAATGTGAGTCCGTTCCGGGCCGACAATCAAGCCATTTTGAATCGTTTCACATATAGATTCCGCCAATTCGTGAGGATCTGTTCCCGAATTGTTGGATTTTGACCAGACTTCCGCCAGATTCAATTCTGCAAATAGAAAATCGCCAGGGCGCACGAGAAATCGGATCACGAGATCGTTTTCACTAGCGATTCCCATCATTGTTTCGTTTTCGATCGCCTGCAAGTATCCAACTTCGCCACAGTTGACTACGAAATGAGAACCAACAAAATCGCCGTCAAGCTTCTCTTCCGCTGACTTCCACGCCGTTTCGTCACTTTGTTCTGCCGTTGTTGTCCCTGTAACTTGATCTCCAAATCCTTCAGGAAAAAGTCGCTTTATTGCGTTATCCAAATCGTCGGCGGAATGCTGGATAACGTTCGGAGCCTGTATGGCCCGCGACATGTCGTGGATGTAATACACCAGCGTGGCTAAACATACGACCGTCAAGATCATACCTGCGATTACAGACACAGTCGGGACGAACCTAAGGTCATTGACCTCACGGATGGACGCCAGTACAAGAATGCAAAACAGACTGGTAGAGACAAAAATGCCGAGTGTAAAGTGCGTTGTTCGTCGCTTGCGATACGTCCGAATTAATCGCGACCCGAATTGCGAGGAAGCCAAGGAAAGCGCGACAATCGTTATGGAAAACACAACGCCGGTTGTCGACACCATCGCACTGACAATCGAAGAAAGAATCGAACGAGCCGCTGGTGGTGACATTTCGAACATCGGATAGGCTTCAACAAAACCGACGCCGTAGGTTTTGTCAAAGGCGACCATTCCAAACGCGCCAAGCGTCGCCAACAACATCAACACCGCTGGCACGAACCAAAAACTTGATTTGAAATTAGACCAAGTGTTCAGGATGCGTGTATACATTAGCTGATCTTAATGTGCTCGGCGGTGTCGTGGAGGTTATTTGGCAATGTCGCCGTTTCTTGTTCGTATTGGTCGTTGCTCGAATCGCTTTCCTCAAACTTTGCCAAGACGCACGTAATATTGTCTTTTCCAACGGGTTCGTTTGCAATATCCACAAACTGTTCACAAATTTCTTTTGCCGCACAGTTGTCCTTTGCAATCATCGGCGCGAGTTCCTCGTCTGCTACGTAGCGGGTTAGTCCGTCAGAGCACAACAGCAATGCGTCGCCCACGGCGAGTTCGGACTTGGTTATTTGCGGCTCAAGCGATTCATTGGGGCCGCCGACAACATTCCTTAGTTTGTGATCCATCGGATTGACGGGGGCTCCGACGTTGTCGCCGAGGACGTCGCTCCCGGTCGCGGAGCGAGCCAGCTGGCCAACGGTGTGATCAGTCGTCAGACGTTCAATGGAATCCCCACGAACGTGATAACACCGAGTGTCGCCGACGTGTACAACGTAAAGCTTGCGCCAATCGACGTAAGCCATCGTTAGGGTTGTGGCCATGCCTCGACGTTGGGGAATCGCCCCTGATTCAGCGCCGATCATGTTCTGGCTGTGCTGAAATGCTTCTTTCAGTTCTTCCTGACACGTTGCTTCGTTTTCATTGTTTAATCGAAAAAACCAATCCATCGCGTTAAGGATATAGTTTGCGACACCGTCAACAGCGAGCGTGCTTGCTCTTTCGCCTGACTCGTGGCCACCCAATCCGTCGGCGACCAGAAGCAATTTACCCTGCGAACCGCCAAACAAACGTCGTTGAGTTTCTGAGCCGATATTTGGACTGCTCTTCCGAGCCAATAAATTGGCCAGCCGTAGTATTCGACCAGCGCTTCTTCATACTGCCGAGAGACGGGCTGGGAACAGTCCAAAGGCGGGCTGTCCAGGGTTTTTTGAGAACTGAGAAGGGTGGTAATCGTGCGTTGTTGAAAATCAAAGCCTTCGATCGCTGCAGGTGCAATTAAAATGCGTCGCGTCGGTAACTTATTTTCCACATCGACAACGAGGTACCGAACGATCCAAAACTCTTCATCGATCAGTAGGTCAGTAACTTGCCCGATAACACCATCATTTGACAATAGGTTGCAGTTTTAATATCTGAAAATCTTTTCCGCACGGGCTGACCTCTCTTTGAGTAATGAAAGAAATTTACGAAGTGCCTAGCTACGATCGTTGTTGCCGTGGCTTGGGTTTCGGAAACGTCGGCGACGGAGGCTTCGGCAGTGAAATTGAATCCCCAGCGGGCTTGGGAAGCTGCGGGCGAATCACTGGAGGCTGTGAATCAGGAGGTGTTGGCATGTCTGAATTTTTCATTTCAATTTTTCGTCAATTGGATCAGATAGTTGTTGCGATCGGTATTGTTAAAAAAGGCAATCTGTCATTAGCTTTATGCCACGGCTTGGTCAGGGGTCTTTGCAATCACCCAGATGGCGTGAACCAAACCGGGAATGTAAAAAAACAAAGTGAGTAGCAGGTTAAGCCAGAATTGCCCGCCAAAGCCAACCTTGAAAAATACACCCACTGGCGGTACGAGAACGGAAAGTACGATGCGGATGAAATCAGCCATTGATTGAACTCCTTGCTTTCTAGTTGAATAAGCGTCGATCGTGCTCTTCGGACGTTGAACCTAGCACTGATGCTTTTTAAAGCACTTGCCGTGCCACGCTTGAATTCGTGGGTTAAAGACCGTTTTTATTGGAGAATTGCACTGAGTCGCCCATTCCAAGGTTGAAACGCGAGCGTCGTCTTTACAAATGCTAAACAGGTATTGCGAGCGATGGATGAACTTGAACAACACTGACTGATCAAAACAAAGAATGAGTCGGTTTTACTGGCTGCAAATCGGTCAACATGAAAGCGCAGCGACCAACGCTCCCACTCGGGTTTCTGGATCGTCAGCGAATCGGTTGCCATCCGAAAGCATCGGCGGGAGTACGAAATTGGCCAGAGGGATGATGATAAAGATGAACAACAACCCATAACGCAGGTTGCGGTCGGATGCAGCCGTAGAATTGCTGGCGAGTACTTGTTTGGTAGCTGTGTCTTCAGCTCATGGCCGGTTCAATTTTCACTTAGGTTCGCTGCCTCGATTTCGGTCTGAGATTTTAGAACCTCATCACCATCTTCTTGTTCGATCAGGTAGGCCGGTTCTTCTTCGCTCGCGTCACGAATGACTTCCGAACCTTTGATCGTCTTCGTCACCTTTTGGTTGAACCGTTCTTTGATAGTTCCCGTGCCCCATCCATTGCCCCATTTCCATTTGACCTTAGTTCCAACATTCATTGATTTTGACATTCTTGTCCTCCATTTTTTTAAAAGGAAATAGCTCATACTAATTAATGATTAATCATGCCTGAAGCAACTGCCGCGCCACCCGAATAACTTTCACGGTCTCCATTGTTTAACAGACATCCACATGCGCGCCCGCCGATGCCTGAAACACGAAAGAGCGTTTAAATGCCAATTCGTTCATTAGGCTTGATCGTTCGGCGACCAGGTTGAGTCCAAAGCTGCCGTCAAAGAGCAATTTTGCATTGGATCAGGAGTACGATCGCTCGAAAAACCGTTAGTTACTCGGAGTTGTGGAGAAAATAAACCTTCTGGCATGGGCATTGCGGTGCGGTTCGTTCAAGTTTCAAGCACTTTCACTCGAAAGGAAGTTCAATTGTTACGCGCAGCAATCTCTTTGTTTATTTTGGCAGTTATCGCAGGTGTTCTCGGATTTAGCGGAATGGCTGGTGGTCTCGCCAGCATCGCGCAACTCTGTTTCTTTGTGTTTATTGTGTTGTTCTTATTAAGTGCGGTCGGTTCTGCCTTGAGCGGACGTGCCCCGGTTTAGTCGAAATTTCTCGACATGCACGATGCCAAGAATCAAATCGAGGTCAACGTCAACGCCTTCGATGAAACCAAATTCATCAGCGGGCTGAACAAAGTAGCCAACTGAATTTTTACGGGCATTATCATCTCCGCAATGATTATTGCCGCGGCTTTGATGATGCGACTGGAAGCAGGCTGGCAGGTGGGAGGTTATCCGGCTAGCGCACTCGCCTTCCTGTCAATGGTTGGAGTTGCTGGTTTCGTTTTGGCCGGGCGAGTGACCGTTAGTGACCGATTTGACGAGTAGTTCCCTGCCAACAATCTCAAATCGAAAACGAGTTAGAAGATGGTCGAAAAACTTGAAAAGCGAATCAAAGCAGCGTCGATACCTTCGAACCGGCTTCCACTTTGCCTTCTCGCGTTTGTATTCATTGCTTTGGCAGCGAATGTGACGCTCGCGCAGGAAGCAAAAAATGGCGCGCGGTTAGAAAACGGTTCCGAAGAAGTAGCAGAAGCGCTGCCGGATGCACCGGAAAAAGTCGATGTTAAGCCCGTTGCCCGCGACGAAGAAATTGAGGACCGCCTCAATGAAATTTTGGCGGCCACAAAACGATTCGAAGCGGCAGACGCCAAAGTCGAAAACGGAGTCGTGTTTCTTTCCGGAACCGCGAACGAAGAAGAGTTCAAGGGTTGGGCGACAGACCTCGCCTCCAACACTCAAGACGTGGCTGCAGTCGTCAACCGGATGACGGTCAAA
>JAHEJI010000122.1 GCA_024638965.1 Planctomycetaceae bacterium | reverse complement strand
AGATCAGATGCGCATTCGTTTTACGGCATCCGATTTAAACAACGGTTCAATTGTTGAGGCTGGTGTTGATGGAGTGAACATCGACATCGTCGAGTGCCAACCGCCGGATGTGACTCCCGACAGCTTTGCAGTCATTATCGGAAGTGTTAACTCCGGTGGAGTGCCAGAACTTTCTGACAGTGACGACCAATACGTTGTCCTCGACCCGGAATTCCTCACTTTCCGATATCAATTGGTATTTACTGTTGACGCAAGCTCATCATCGTCAGCGCCGAGCGGACTTGAATTCAACTACGAATCCAGGACCTTCAACTCTGTTGGGACGGTGGAACAAACGATTGAATTGTTCAACTACGATTCTGGTCAATTTGAGACCGTTGATACCCGCCTGACCATGGGCACGGATACGGTGGTCAGTGTGACACCGGCTGGAGATCCAGCGCGATTCGTCCAAGCTGGAACCGACGCCATGCAGGCGCGCATCAGCTACCAGAATTCGTTGCCGTTTTGGGTCTTCAGTACACAAAACCTTTATCTACCGTACCGAGTCAGAGCGGATCAGGTAGTCTGGTCAATCTCGAATTAGCTACTCACATTCCGCACCTCTTTTTGAAGGTTCTCAACTCGGCGGGAGGTACTCCGAGCAGGTTGATGATTTTGCGTTGAATCTTGTCCAGTTCGGCGAGGCGTTTGTTGACTTCGCCCTTGTGTTTGATGATGACGATCGCAAGAGTTTCGAAACATTCGAACATTGCGGTGCCGGTCGGAGCTGGGCTTGGGCGGTTTTCCGGATAGAGCCCATACATCGGCTCGCCGTCAAGTTCTTTCCGCACTGCGCGTTCCATCAGCGACATTACCATCAACGCCCAAACCAGAACATGAAGCAGTCCCGCCATTCGTTCCGGCTTTTTGAGGAACATCGGATTGACGGCCAGGCGTCCTTTGAGATCGCGAAAACGTCGCTCCACGCAGGTTTGATCGCGATATAGTTCCAGCACTTTTTTCAATGGATATTTCGTTTTCGGCAGGTTTGTTTTGAGAATGAACACGCCTTCGAGTTTCTTCCGCTTCGCCAACGCCTTTGAATCTAGCTCATAGTGCAGCTGGAATTTCCTGCCATTGCCCCGGGTCAGCGTGTAAGTAAACAGGCTCCCTTCGGAGTATTTACTTTTCGCTTTCTCCAGGCGAGCAACGATTTTGTCTTCTGTCTTGAGGCTGAACTTGTTGAGATTGCGTTGTACTGCTTCAAACTGATCACGAATTTTTTCGATGTGCCGATCGCGGGTCTTTGCTTCGTCTCGCGCCTTGCGCTCGCTCCAGATGTAGATCAGCCGATACTTCAGACGAACGTCGCGACCGTTAACCTGGCCATCAATCGTCTCTACAGTCTCGACACCCTGATAGCCATCACGTTTCTCCGGCGGACGACTCAACTGGCTCTTTGAGCAGTAGTTGACCTTGTCAAGTTTGCCGCGAAGCTTTAAA
This sequence comes from Planctomycetaceae bacterium, assembly GCA_024638965.1. Taxonomy (GTDB): domain Bacteria; phylum Planctomycetota; class Planctomycetia; order Pirellulales; family Pirellulaceae; genus Mariniblastus. The sequence goes on along the minus strand of JAHEJI010000122.1, from coordinate 16,355 downwards.
TACTTTTCTTTCAAGTGAGGCTGGAACGCGCCGCCGCAGACGAACCTGCCTTTGCGGTCAGCAATGTTGAGTAGATTCTTAGGCGTGTCAAGTTTCGTGTCCGCGATGTAAAGGAGACTTTGTTTGCCCAGCGTCTGGTCAAGCTTTTTCAGGTTGGCAATATGGGTTGTTGACTCCGCAGCGTTGCCATCAAGCGGTTGGTGGCAAACCGGCACGCCGCCATCGCCGCTGACGCTGAGACCTTGCTGGAGTTGCTTGACGTTCTTGCGGCCACTCTTGGTGCGTCCGTATCTGGGTTTGGGGCTGGGTTCGTCTTCTTCGACTGAATCATAAGCACCAAATAGTTCAACGCTGGTAACGTCATAGTGAATCTGATTGACCTTCAGATCAAATTCTTCGACCGCGTTGAGCACCAGGCCGGTTTGAACGGCATCTCCATGTTGAGCGATTCGTTCCAACGCCCGGCCCAGCCGATCGTCATTGAGGTCTTCAGATGAAAGCCCATAAAAATCGTCGACTGATGCTTTCGCCGCCCAGTCGCCGATCTTGAACATCGCTTTGGGATTGAGCAACCGGTTAAGTACCAGAATCTCAATCAGATCGCCCAAGGGAACCTCACCTTCCCAGGGAACAAGTTCGTTGATGACATCACCCACTTGCAGGCGATCGAAATAACTAACGATGACTGGCATAGCACCAACCACATTGGTATCAAAACGAGTCGTCGCATCCATGCTGAAACTCCTGACGAAATTCGATTACGTATCTCGCCAAGTTTTCCAAATCCGTTTCAATTTGTCAGCGCCAACATGATATTATGGGTGCGGAATGTGAGTAGCTAGCCCAAAGGTCAACGTCTCAACTTCCAAGCGATACAAAATGCCCAAATGTCCGAACTTGAAAATTATATTGACCTAATATTGTCTTGGATTATTTTGTGCATTGGTAAAGAATACACCCAAACCGGAGGCGACAGATGCTCCCGAAGGCTCCGAAGTGTATAGTTTGGAGAGCATGAAATCGGAGCAAGCAAATTATGCTTCGTGCTTCTGAATCGGATTTTGAAAAATAGACCGCCCGTTGCTGGAGATTGCAATGAATCAAATCGTACTCGACACAATTGATGGCAAGCCAGTTTCGTTTGAAGGCGAGTTAATCAGCCAAACCGAAGGCAATGTCGAATTTACCGACGGAATGGAACGGAAGTTCGTTTTGAAAGTATATGCGATCGAGTCCGGTGGTTTCGTGCCGTCGATCGAGTACTTCAGCAATAGTACGTTAGAAAAGACGGGGTGCATCGCGGAGATCGTAGATCTATTCAAGGACATTGAAAACTTCTACTTCGTCTTTGTTCCAGAAGACTTGCTGACGAAAGCCTCCGGAAAGCCCCGGGACGAAGCCCACGCATCAAGACGGTTGGCGAGTGCTTTGAGAAAGACGTATGAGCGTCTTGCGTTCGCCTATTTGGACGAGTTGAGTGAAGCCTTGCAAAAGAATGTTGTCGATAAAGAAATCGCCAAGACAAATGATTTAGATTCCAACTAGTTCCAAATAAGTCTGACGACCGGCTTCACGCATGTGAACCGAGCGCAACGGCCATTTACTGATCCCCGTGTCACGTGGCGTAACTTGACCGCTCATCATGCGCAGGCTTAACCGCTTTACTTCGACCCCGCGCCCCCCCTATCCACACCACCGACCGACATGTGTGGTTTCTTAGTCTCCTGAGCTTCGTCAGCATCTGGCTACATTGTCGGGTCTGGTGCATTGGTACATATTTTGCATATCGAATTGAGCTTTGATTCTCAAATCTCCGAGGCGTAATATGACCAATGTTAATCCAGTCGAGGTGGGCTCACCCGAAGCAGGTGGGCAAACTCTGACGCCGACAAATTGGCTGACTCCAATCCCAATAGTAGATCCGACCGAGATGAAATTGCGCCGCATCATGCTTGTTACTGATTTCTCGGCGAAATCGAGAAATATGTATGCTCACGCGGTTCGATTTGCGAAGCGGTTTGGGTCGTCGATCCATCTGGTTCACTTTGGTAGCAAGCGGGCACCTGAATATTCGGGGATTACGGATAAACAACATCTCAAAAGCCAGTACCAATCACTGGCCACGGAATCAAAGCAAAACGAGTTTTTAGATTTGCCAGTTAAAACTTGTTTGCTTGAACTGCGCGATCTCGGCGGGTCGCTGAACGCATATCAGGAGCAATTCAAATGCGGCTTGGTCATTTCGCACACCCTGGCCCTTCACGGTTTGAAGCGCCATTTTGACCACCAACTCGCCGAAAAGATCGTTGCCAAGTCCTCGGTGCCTGTCCTGCTGTTTGGGCCCGCAGCCATTACCACAGGCGTTGAGGAGCCAAAGGCCATACTTGTCCCTTTCGACTTTTCGGACAAAGCCATCGCAACATTTCCTTTGCTAAGATTTCTCTCCTCGCATTATGATTGCTCAATCAGGCTACTTTTTGTGCAAGGCCTGCGTAGTCAATGGTTCAAAAAAATCACGGGGGCAAACAGCTACCAGATTAAGAACTTAGAGAAACACTTCGACGAACTAATAGCCGAAGAGTTGCCAAACCTCGATGTCGAGCTGGAAATATGCCAAGGCCTACCCGAATTTGAACTTGGCTTTCGCGCCAGCAACGCCGCGGCAGATTTGATTCTTATCGGCACATACGGATCGTTGGGGCAACTGACCAAATCCATCATTCGCCAGGCTAAATGCCCAGTAATGGCGATTCCAAGTGATCGCTAGTCTTTGCGAGAATTCCTGTCGTGGGGCAAACATTGCTCAAACGCGCCTTGAAAAGCCGCCCGACCGAAATGTCGCATGTCGGTCGCGAGAGTTCAGGATTTCTGTTGGAAAACACGGCTGAACGGGTCATCCGACAAATCCGTTGTTCGTTGTTGGTGGTTAAAGCCGCCCAGTTTTGCTTCGCCCAATTGCTTCCCGATTTGAATCATCGCCCTGGGGGCAGCTTTGCACCGCAGCACATCGACAACTTATCAATCGCCGATTAGTCTTACGTGAGCTTCCCATTCTCCAAACCGGACATTTCAATTTGAAAATTCCAATTCGTTTGTTCGCCGGCGCTATCTTGTCCATAACTTTTTCTTTTGCGGGATATCGCTGTGCAGGGCAAGAAGTTTCGGAGGACCTATCGCGCTCAATAGCCGAATTGAAACAGCGCGTTGACAAAGACGAGACCATCGCTGATACGATCAAAACCGAAATTGCGACTTCGCTTCAAACTGCCGAATCAAACCTGGCTAAAATCGAAGAACTCAACAAAAGGGTCGCGGTTGACGAACTGGCAACTTCATCCGCTGCCAAGCGATCTGCCGACTTTTTGCAAGAGCTGGAAAAACTCAAGGCTTCGCCCCCCGCGATGCCAACGGCCACGATGCCTTTGGCGGAGATCGAGACAGCAGTTGTTGGGGAAAAGAAAACCGTTGAACTTCGAAAGCAGGAACTTGCACAAAACGAACAAGAAAGTACTCGTCGCCTCACTCGTCGCCAAGATCTCCCCTCTTTGATCGACATCGCAGAAAAACAAATCGCTGAGACGCAGTTACAACTGAACGCGATCGCAATTGACGACAGCGCTTTTCCAACTCAAGCCAAGCGAATCGTCCTGCAATCTGGCCAACGTTTGTTGGAAATTGAACGTAAGTCACTGATGACCGAACAGAATCGCTATGAAGTCGGCGACAAGGAGAAGGTTTTACGAAATCAGCGTGACCTACTGACAATTCAATTGGCACAATCGCAGTTTCGACTCGTTGAGTTGGAGCGATTGCAAACCGAAAAGCGACAACAAATGGCGAGGCAGTCTGCCGAGGCTGCTGCGAAGGCGCAAATCAAAATCCAAAGTCAAAACCCATTGCTAGTCAGCAGTTACGAAAAAAATACGGCGTTAGCGATGCGCGTTCAAGAGATTGAGTCACGCGCCTCCGCGGAAAAACAAAATCTCGATAAGGTGACCGATCAAGCGAATAAATTGGAAAAACAATTTCGCGACATCGACAAACGAATCCTGAACGTTGGGCTGACTGGTTCGGTTGGGGCCATGCTGAGAAAACGCAAGTCAGAACTGCCGAGCGTTAATCGCAGTTTGGCGAATGCAAATAAAATCAAAACGGAAATCAACGAGCTTCAATACGAAATGTTCGACGTCGAGCAACAACTCGATGAATTGTCGCAATTGACTATCAAATCCGAAATTGAAGATGCCAATGGGCCGCAAGATCAAGCCACGCTGGTGTCCCTTGAAAAATCGATAGCCGAATTGGTCGTTGCGCGCAAGGAAAGACTCGATGCGGTCGACTCCAGTCTCGATCGACTTTTTGAACAACTGTTCGTGATCGAATCCAAAGAACGAAAATTGGCGAATGATACAAACAAATTTCGTGATTATATCAATGAACGAATTTTGTGGATTCGCAGCAACGATCATTTATTTGCAAGCGACGAGATCGACGACACGGACAAAGTGATTTTCAGCCCGTCGGCTTGGTCAGATGCACTTAAGCGGACTTGGCATGCCATCATTGGCTCTCCTGTGATCGCTGGATTTGCGACTTTGCTTATTCTGCTATTGTTAGTATTCAAGCCAAAGCTGCGAGTCGAAGTCGATCGACTGGGACAAATTGCCTCGCGTGGATCGTGTGATTCGTTTTGGCCGACAGCGCGGGCGTTTGTCTTGACCGTGTTGATCGCAATTACTGTCCCTTTGATTCCACTTTCGCTGGGGCTCTTAATCGCCAGGTCGGTTGCCGCAGACAGCCCATTATTTAATTCGTTGGGCTCCGCCCTGATCGCAATGGCATGGTTTGCTATGCCGTTCGAAATACTACGAAGAATGTGTCGGCCCAAGGGCTTAGCCAACCAGCATTTCGATTGGACGGACTCCTCGGTTGCAAAGTTGCTAAAGAATGTTGGGCGGATTGTCATTCCCGGAGCGATCCTTGTTTTCCTCATCGCTTTGTTTCAAAATCTTGACCAAACCCATCGAGTTGACCTTATCGAACGCATCCTGTTCATTGTTTTGACGATGGGACTTGTCTTTTTTCTATGGCAGACGTTTCATCCGAAGTTTGGGATTTTTGATGATTTACTTCAGGACAACGAGCGTTCCTGGGCCAATCAAACCTCAATGCTTTGGTTTGGATTGATCCTGTTGGTTCCGCTGGCCTTGGCCGTATTGGTCATTGTTGGTTACTACTACACGGCCATTAACGTTGCCGAGTGTGCTTTCGGGACTTTCGTGTTTGCGATTGTCGTCGAAACGATTCGTCAAATGTTTAAACGTCTAATCCTTGTCCAACGCCGCCACGTACACATCCAGGCTGCCCGAAAAAAACGCGAAGCCCAGCTTCTCGCCCGGCGTGAAATGGAGAAGGCTCAAGCGGAATTGGAGGCCGCAGGGTTACCTTTGGAAAGAAAAGAGGCTCCTGGTCTGGCTACCGTCTCATCGACCATTGGCGCGGAATCCATCCTCGACCTGCAGCACGAACTGGACGTGGACGACAACGCCAAACAGGCGAATAAACTTGTTTCGCTGAGCATGGTGCTGGTCTGGGCGATCGGACTATGGATGATTTGGTCGGAAGTGTTGCCAGCACTTCGCGCACTCGACAACTATCCCCTTTGGCCGACCAGTATTGTTCAGAACGGATTTGAATCGCCGCCGACCGAAGCGACTGCTTTACCAATAAGCGTTGCGACTTCTATTCCCTCGACCGGGGCTGCGCCAATTCCATCAACAGCTTCAACTGTTTCGCCAACGGACATCAGCGGTTCCGCCAGTCCACCTGCAAAAAACCAGGTCACCGTTCGCAATCTGTTGGTGTTTTTTGTCATCTCAATCATCACCATCATCTCAACTCGGAATCTCCCCAGCGCGTTGGAAATGCTGATGCTGGAGCATTTGCCAGTCGATCGTTCAATTCGTTATGCGATCAAATCGTTAGTCAGTTACGCGATCGTGATGGTCGGCATGATCCTTGCGTTTCGAGCGCTCTCAATTACGTGGTCAAGCGTTCAATGGCTGGCGACCGCGTTGACGTTTGGTCTTGCGTTCGGACTGCAAGAGATTTTCGCAAACTTCGTCGCTGGCATCATCTTGATGTTCGAGCGACCAATGCGGATTGGCGACTGGATTACCGTCGATGAATTTACTGGCGTCGTAACTAAAATTCGCACGCGCGCCACAACGATCGTCAACTGGGATCGTAAAGAATACGTGATTCCCAACAAGGATTTTATAACCGGTCGTCTGGTGAACTGGACGCTCAGCGACACATTGAATCGAATCGTCATCAATGTCGGAGTCGCTTACGGTTCAGACATTGAAAAGACGAAGAAGATTCTGCTTGAGGTCTGCCAAAACCATCCCAAGATAGTTGAAGATCCGCCAACTCGCGTGACTTTCGAGGCGTTCGGGGATAGTTCGTTAAACTTCGTCGTTCGAACATTCATTAACGAGATCGACAGCCGCCTGCTTGTGATCGACGACTTGCACACCCAATTTGATGCAGCATTCAGGAAAGCCGGAATCGTGATCGCGTTCCCACAGCGCGACTTGCACATTTGCAGTGTCGATGAGCAGGCAACTGAATCCATTCGCGGGGCAAAACGAATTGCAAGCGACAATGATCCGCTTGAACGCAGCATTACGGATTAAGTTATGCCAAGAATTGAGAATTCATGGCGACGTTTAAGTCCCAACAATCGTTGCTTAGACGCAAGCGTGATTTCAAATTCCTTGGATATTGAGTTGCAGCCTCGATTGATCCCGTCGACTGACCCATCGCTTTCAAGTCTTAAGCCAATCAAGGAATCGTCAATCGAACCCGCTGGTGATTCCTGCGTCTTTAGAATCTGATTCGATCTCATCACTAGTACGTGTTGCATGGACGTAGCGGTCATGGCGCTCTGATTGCCGGGCGAAACCGACGAAACGACGCCAAACTTAAACCAAACGCGCTCTAAACCTGCCCTAATTTCTTATTCGTGTCTTTCTTTGCGCAGCGTTTGAATAAACCAACTAAGCCCCATTCGGTATTCGATTCCTGATGCTCCAAGTCCACTTGTGCAGCTCCATCACAGGGAAAATCGACAATGCCAACAAAAACAAGATGCCCCAGTTCTGTAGCGAAACTGGCTCTGCATCCAGTAACAATTGGCCAAACGCGGTGTGCATTGCGGCCACATGGACAAGAAATGCGATCATCGTTCCGCCTAACAGGACTGGGCTGCGCAGAGGTGAAAGTTGCAGGACAGATTTAGTTTCGGAACGACAGTTGCCAATGTGAACGTTTTCAAAAAGCACCATTAACAAAAGCAATGCGTTGCGAGCAGACTTGACTTCAGCCTCGCTCGCACCGTCAGGTAAGAACCAGCGGAACGTAAGAAAACCGACGATACCCATCAACAAAGCCGCGACCACAGTCCGTTCAATCATCAACTGATTGAAGATTCTCTCGCGCGGAGAACGAGGCTTGCGTTTGACTGCGTCGCCTTCATTCGGTTCAAACGCCAACGCGACATCCTGAATACCGTTGGTCACCAGATTCAGCCACAAAATCTGTACGGGAAGCAGCGGAAGATACGGTGTGCCTGTGGCAACGGCCAATGCCATCAGTACCAGCTCTGCTGCACCGGTCGAAACCAAAAGATAGATGACCTTTCGGATGTTATCGAAAGCAACGCGTCCTTCTTCCACGCCACCCACAATCGTCGCAAAGTTGTCGTCGCTGATAACCAACTCAGCAGCCTCTCGCGCCACGTCCGTTCCGCTTTTCCCCATCGCGACACCAATGTTCGCAGCGCGCAAGGCCGGTGCGTCGTTCACGCCATCACCCGTGACGGCGACGAAATGGCCTGCCTTTCGCGCGGCTTCGACGATTTGAAGTTTTTGCCGGGGTGCTACCCGTGCAAACACGCGAATTCGATTGACGGCTTCTGCCAATTCTTCCGCGGATTTTTCCGACAACTCTTCGCCCGTCATCACTTGACCAACGTCATGCGCAAGTCCCAAATCTCGAGCAATCGCTAAGGCAGTAACGCGATGGTCGCCGGTTACCATCGAAACCAATATCCCCGCGTCATTACACGTTCGAACCGCATCCTTCGCGCCCGGTCGAAGTGGGTCAATCATCCCGACAAACCCGAGGAATCGTAATTCACCTGGGATTTGCGGCGCGTCTTCCGGTCGGATCGAATCTCTAATCACCCCGTCCGCCAGTGCAATCACTCGAAAGCCCTGATCGGCCATTTTTTCGGCGGTTGATTCCAGTTCAGTCTTGTTAAATTCAGCGCAACTGGATTCACGACACATCGCGATAACTCGTTCCAACGCTCCCTTGACGAATACTGTTACTTTGTCGGCTGTCTGGTTAAACGTGGCCGCAAATTGATGTTCTGGTTCGAACGGTATCTGATTGACTTGCGGATGACGATCAAGGGTCGACTCTCGATTCCATCCAAGTTTGTGTCCGAACGAAAGCAGCGCCACATCGACAGTATCACCATGCCATACCCAATCATTGTTGCGATGATGCAAGTCTGCTTCGTTACAGAGAACGCCAGTTCGCACCAGCCATTCAAGTGATTCGTGACTCCCGGGCGCCATCGGTTTCTCATTGAACAGGACCTCGCCAAGCGGCGCGAACCCTTCGCCTGTGACTTGAAATGTGTCGCCGTTGGGCAAGCGAACTTCACGCAAGGTCAACTCGTTACATGTCAAAGTGCCGGTTTTATCTGTGGCAATCATGGTACAACTGCCCAACCCTTCGACAGCTGTCAATCGCCGAACAATCAGCTTCCGTCTTGCCATGCGGGTTGTGGCAATTGCCAATGCCACAGTCATCGCGACTGGTAATCCTTCCGGGATTGCTGAGACCGCGAGCGCGACCCCGAACATAAACATTTCCGAAAGCTGATAGCCGCCAAAGAAAACGCCCATCGTCCCAATCGTCACAGCAGCGACCAGAACAACAACTGCGATCACATGAGTAAACCGTTCCATCCGCACCAGCAGAGGCGGCCTGCCAGTTTCGCCAAGCACGTCGAGCGCCAGTTGCCCAACGCTGGTGCCCAACCCGGTTGCAACGACCAAGCCCTTTGCGCGTCCACGAGTTACGATGGAACCGGCAAACGCCATGTTCAGTCGGTCTCCAACGGTCGCCGATTCCGCGCCACTCCATCTGGGATCCTTAAGCACAGGCAATGACTCTCCTGTCAGCAGCGACTCGTCGGATTCCAGTCCGTGTGCAGTCAGCAGGCGGATGTCGGCTGGAACCCGGTTGCCCGACTCCATCCACACAATATCACCGGGCACAACTTCTTCCGCATTGATTTCACGTACGTCGCCATCGCGTTGAACAGAAGCACGTATTTGCAAAAGCTTGCGCAGCGCATGACTGCTCTGTTCCGCTTTCCATTCCTGGTAGGCTCCGATGACAGCGTTCAAGACCAGGACACCGGCAATAAAGGCCGCGTCTTTGAGATCACCGATTGCGACAGATACGAGGGCGGCAACAACAAGAATGTAAATCAGTGGGCTGCGAAACTGGCGCAATACAACTGCCCACAACGGAACCGGTGCCTTTTGCGGAAGCCGATTCGGGCCGTATTGGGTTAGTCGAGCCGCCGCTTCGCCTTCGGTCAGCCCTTGCTCAGTCGCATCCAGTTGCGATGTTAGATTTCCCAGTGGAAGTGAATGCCAAGCGGAAGGAATTTGTTTTCTGTAATCCATGATTTTCCAAAAAGTGTTTATCCAGCCAAACTTCCAGCTTGGCTCATTCCTGACGATTCATTAACGGTGAAGCGCTTCTTCAGTCGGTGCGAACTCAGACTCGACATTGCTGTATTCCTGTTATTCGTCGTTGTTGGATTGGTGTTTGCCCAATTCGTTTTCAACGAGTCCGGAATGCAACATCTGTGCCATGAAAATGAAATTGTTCTCGGTTTGGTGCCGATAACGAAACGACCGTCATTCGATGGATTTCTGCCATCTTCGCTTTTTCTCATCGTGGCAGCCGAATGTGCGAATCGCGGCACGCATTCGATTAGATTGCTCACGGCAAATCGGTATTGGGTCTTTCGACCATGGCACTAGGCACAGCATTTGCAAAGAGCAAGCCAGAACTGATTGCATTTTGAATCGGCGCGCCGATTAACCGAAATGGGGAGAAATACGAACATGACACCTGATCAACTGGAAAAATACCGCAAACAACTGCTTGATTTGAAAAATCGGCTCGACGAGGAAATCGAAGATCTTGAGGAAGAAATATCGGGTGGTGGTCTTGCGGTGGGGGAGACCGATCTTCACGCGAGAACGTCGAAAGACGCGGAAATGGCTATCGAGAAGTCGGAGGAAGAAATTCAACGGCTGGTCAAAGTTGCGTTGCGTCGACTCGAAGTGGGGACTTTCGGAATCTGCGAGGACTGTAGTGGAAACATCATCAAGGCTCGACTAGACGCGATACCGTACACGCCTGTTTGCATTAAGTGCGAAACCATTCGCGAAGCATCATGAGCATTTTTCTCTTTTCCGTCTTGATTGTCCTTGTCGTATCGGCATTTTGTTCCGTCAGTGAAGCCGCATTATATGCAGTGCGACGCCCCTATGTGCGACAAATCGCCGGTGAGGGGAGCCGATCCGGACGGCAATTGCTGCGGTTCAAAAACAACATGGAACAACCGATTTCCGCGATCCTGATCGTGAACACCGTTGCCAACACAGCTGGTGCCGCGATCGCTGGGGCACAGGCTCGTGTTTTGTTTGGTGAAACGGCGCTAATCTGGTTTTCATTGGCTTTCACGCTGGGCGTACTGTTCTTTTCCGAGATTATTCCCAAGGTCGTGGGCGTTACCTATAGCCGTCCTGTTTCAAGAGCTATCGCTCTACCGTGGTCGGCGGGAATCGGATTGCTTTACCCGGTGGTCTGGTTGATCGAAAACCTGTCGCGAATGCTGAAACCCCAGCGCGTGTTTTCAGCCCCGGAAGACGAAGTTCATCAATTAGCGTTGATTAGCGCCGAAGAAGGCAGCATCATGCCTTATGAGGCCAACCTGGTTCGCAATGTGCTCCACCTTGACCGAGTAAAAACTCGGGACATCATGACGCCGAGGCCCGTGGTAATGAAGCTTCCGGCCAACATGACACTTCGCCAAGTTGCCGAAAAGGTCAAGGACTTCACAAACACTCGTATTCCAATTTACGATTCGGGTGACCCCGAAAATTGGACCGGGATGGTGTTGAGTCGTGATATTCTATCGGGATTGGCGAAGGATCAATTCGGCGAAACCTTGGATGGAATTTGCAAACCACTTTATTTCGTATCTGAAAAAACGCCGGGGCACGTTCTGTTAAAGTCCTTTCTCAAACGACAAACTCATCTTTTTGGTGTCGCAGACGAATACGGAGACATTACCGGCATCGTCACACTTGAAGACGTGATTGAATCAATGCTAGGTGAAGAAATTGTCGACGAAGTCGATTCTGCGGTAAACATGCAGGATGTAGCAAAACTTCGAAAACGCGAACGCCTGCGAGATGCCTCGGAAGGTCGGGATGCAGTTCGAAAAAGCGGCGAATCGCTCAATGATTGAGCGAGGTGAGCAATTTTTGTTCGCGCGGTTTCCCGGCGAAATGACAAAAAGCGGCGTTGATTTTCTGAAACACAAATTTTTTCGTCAATAAATGCCGTCACTGATGTTGGCATGTTTGAAGAATTTCCAGCTATCTTGGACGAACGCCCGGTCTCGTGACGTGAATACGCAAGTCCGGGTTTTGGCACAGCAATTGCAACTGCCTCTGACAACACAAATCCTTCAACCAACTAAACGAGTGAGTTCACATGGAAGTCAAAGTCAGAAAAGTTTTTCGATCCGGCAATGTGATTGGAATCCCGGTATTAACGCCCGAACACAAAAAACTTGGCAATATTGAAGAGACGGTAATTGATATTCAATCCGGACGGGTCGCTTACGCGGTGCTGTCGTTTGGTGGCTTTTTTGGCTATGGCGATAAGTTCTTTGCGGTGCCGTGGGAAGAGTTTTCGTTCGTGCATGACGAGAAGGAAAACTACTTTGTGATTGATACAACCAAAGAAAGACTCATGGAACTACCCGGTTTCGACAAAGAGGTCTGGCCAGATGTCGCCAATTCCGACTGGGATGCGATCGTTGATTCTCATTACCAAAGGGAAGACGACGATCAGGATGAAAACGAAGAAGCATTGGAAGAGTACAGATCGGAACAACGACATCAAAGCCGGTAGCTGCCTGAACCGATCTATTTTCCCATTCCGAGAAAAAATAACATGCCAAGTGCGGCCAACAAAACTGCCCAAGTCACGATCGCAATTCGAATGGCGCGTTTTGCTCTTTTGGTTTCCCACCACGAATAAGGTCGCACACCTTGTGCCAGGAACGTCAAAGTGCCGGCGAGGTTAATGCAGATCACGTTGGTCGCGACCAGCAGCTGCCTTTCGGTTGCAGCTTGGAATCAAAAAAATTTTGTATCCAATCCAGGGTCGTTTACGAAAAAATAGGTAGTAAGATGGCTTGCAAAACCGTGCCTCGGTGTCACAAAGCCCTTTGATCTCGCAGTTTGCCATCACGGAGCGGTTCGATGCGGATCTTTGCGGACATTTCATGAATTTGATTTACGCGTTTGTTTTTTTATTGCACGTTTCAGGCTCAGACCAACCAGGACCTGGTTCGTCGCCGCTGGAATAGTCGCTCCCTGGGTGGGAACGGAGCGGGCAAACAGGCTGGAACACTTTACGGACCAAAAAATGAAAAGATCGCAGCCCGTATCCGGATATTGCTTTCTTGCAATTTTTCTGGCAATGTTTTCCGTGGACGTTGACGCTGGTGGCCAGGAACCACTTGCCATTAAAAGCTGGCTCCAGTTTGGTCATCATACCAATTGGCAAAGTTCGTTACGAATCGATTCCGATGCGGTCTTCGCTATCGCGTGGGATATTGAAGTTGGCGCGGGCCGTTCGCAAGTTGTAGGAGTCGACAACGAGATTTACGTTTCGACGGGTACCGCGACAAAAGAAGGTGAACAAACCAATCTGAGCACTCGCATCGCAGCGATCGATCTCAACAGCGGCAAGGAAAAGTGGAACTATGAACAGACTTCGATCATGTTTAACACGCAGGAGACTTTCGGTGGTGCAACGGCAGCTCCGCAAGCGACCGCTGTCATTGCAAGCGAGCAATTGATTACCGTCAGTTTTTCCGGACAGCTAATCTGTCTTGATCGAAACCGTGGGGAACCCGTTTGGAAAATGGATCTCGTCAGCGATTTGGGTGCCGAGCCCGTCCAATACGGGTTTTCTGCCAGTCCAGTTTTCGATCCTTTACAACCCGATCGAGTTCAAGTCCTGGCAGCAGGGGAAAAAGCTGGATTCTATTGCCTGAATATCAAAGATGGTTCAATCATCTGGAAATCTGAATTGGATTCGAGCGGCTATGCAACACCAGTCAGCGCGAAATTCGGCGACGTGTCGCAATGGATTGTCGTTTCCGAAAATGAAGTGATCGGTATCGCCAAACAAGACGGGACAAGGCTCTGGAGATACGAACTACCTGCTCCCGGATTGACCAATGTACCCACGCCAATTGTTGTCGACGATCGGTGCCTGGTAATCTCCGGGCAGGGTTGCCAAGGAACACGTCTTCTGACAATTTCCCGACAAGGAGCAACATGGAGCGTCGATGAAAAGTGGTTTGCGCCCCGGCTGCAATTTTTCTACACGAATTGGTTGAAGTTGAATAATCAGTTGATCCTCGGTTGCACAGACAAGTATCTGGCGGCAGTGGATGCAAGCGACGGAAGAATACTCGGTCGTTGGCGCGGTTATGGGGACGGAAACGTGACTTACACGGGAGGTAAACTTCTGGTACTAGATGGCAAAGGCAACTTGAGCGTGCTTGATGCGCTTGAACCGTCAGCATTGGAACCGGGCGGCTTTGTCACGAATCAGAAATTCAAAATGATCGATGCGCGCTGTTGGACGCCAATTTCAATTATCAATGATCGCATTCTGATTCGCGGTGACGATCGGCTCGTGTGCGTGACCATCAGCAAAAACCTTAGCGGGACCGTAGCTGAAAACCTGTTGTCGGCACCGAACAAACTGCAATTCGAAAAAGGAGCAGCTCAAACCGCCGAGTCAGATCCAGTCGAATTGATTTTTGCGACGTTTGAAACAAAAGGGCAGGACGCCGCCTTGTCGCTTTATGCAAAGTTCCGAATGGAAAAAGTGCTCGATGAGACGGCCCGTGTCGCGCTGGCCGAAGCAGCCCAGGAGCAAGATCTCAAGGACGTTGCCAAAATGATTATCGGTCACGCGGTTACGGATTTTCCTGATTCAAAGGAAATCAAATCGGCGGCTCAAAAAATCCTGGGAAAATGAAACCACTTGGCCCGCAAAAACAAGTTGACTTGGAATGCCGGACCAAAAAAACTGGCGGATCTACCCGAAGCCCAATCTCATACAGCAATAGGAACGATCCATGACCGAGCCACGAGACAATATTCAAATCGGCGCACGCACACTTCGTTGACGCTTGCAATCGGATTGTTATTTGCGCCGGCCTCGATAGGTTGGTTGCGTGTTGGTCTCTATTGAACGAGAACGAGTTGACCATTTTTTAAAGCGGTGTCACTAACTTGCTTGACGCTACAAATCAGTCATCCATTGATTTCGTGCGGATGATTTGCATTGCGTTTTTGAAACGACAATATCTTTGGGTTCTGAATGACGCCCTCCTGAATCTCAATGGCTCGCCGAATCGTTTCGTTATTCTGCCAGCTTTCCGGACCTCGCATAACGACCGGCAGGTAAGGAATTAGACTCTTCGAAATCTCCCACGAAGCGCAATTCCACAGCAACGACGGTGTATGGTCCACGGCATAGTAATGCACCGAGCCTACATCAAACATCGGGTCATCGAACGAAGTAGGTGAAGCGAATGAAAACCCCATGCCCTCGTCACATGAAACATCGACGATCAAACAGTTCGCTTTAAGTTGATCCGTCCGCCCTGCCGGAACAAACATGAACGGTCGGTCAGTATCCTGCAATATTCCATTGACGATGATGTCTGAATCGCCAAGTTCTTCCGCAAACACACGACTTGGTCCGCCTGTAATCGGTATATACAAATCTCCATTTTCATCCTGGTCAAATTGCCTGTAATTCAACCCATGGATTTTGTCGGTGTTGAAATCTACTCCAGTTGGCGTGAACACGGTGATGTCATTCACTCCTCTCGACTGTAACGCCCGAATTGCGCCTTGGCTGACCGATCCATAACTGATGACTGAGGCTTTGAGTTTGGGGCCAAAATTTCCGTCGATGCCAACCAGGTTCATCGCGTGTTGCACGCCCGCGTATCCAGCCAGTTCATTATTTTTGTGGAAAGTGTGCTTTTGCCATTCACCCGCGGCAGACCATTGGTGCATCGCTTCCCATGCAATCAAGGTCTGCTTTCGATCGATGGCAGCTTGGGTGATGCTCTGTTGCTGCACACAATGCGGCCATCCCCAGTGAATAGCGCCCGATTTCATCGCAACAAAATCTTCCCGCAGCGGCTTGGCCAACAGGACGATATCGCACTTTTCGAGCAGTTTCGAACGGTTGGCAATGCCTGCAGAAAGGCTGGCCAAATGTTCGTTGGAAAAACCAAAGGGCAGGCCGTAGTTCGTTTCAAACACCAGATTTCGCCTGATTTCTTTGTCGATTGATTCCAGATGAATTGGGTGTACGGGAACCCTTTTCTCATGTTTTTTTTGAGACGTACCACAAACGCCAACGGTGAGGAATGACATGCTGATGAGATTGAAAATTTGTGAGTTTCGAATCGATTGCGCTTTCTTTCGTCCAGCGGAAACCTTGCTGGATCAACATCGTAACATTTTTTGATCGACGTGCTCAATCGCGCATGCACAGAATTACGCACCATCATTTTGTCAGGCAAGAAAAGGGGTGGTCATCAGCGTTGAGTAGGGAGAATTGGCGTTAATGACGATCAAGACTATCTAAATCTGGCCCGCAGGATTTTTTTCTTTTTCGTGAAAGATCCGGTTCCTGCCGTTGTACCTCTTGCATAACAGGTCAAGTGTCGCAGCTGGTCAGCGGCTTTGACCATCACAGTTTCTCGGTCCAACTTAACACGGTCAAAGCTAAAGGAAACGAATGATGAAGACTCTATTGACGATCTTGATTGCGATTTTTTGCATGTGTCCATTTAGAGTGAACGCACAAACTTACACCGTAGGCGAGAACGCGGTGGATCTAGGAGGCAATCC
>JAHEJI010000121.1:451-17852 GCA_024638965.1 Planctomycetaceae bacterium | reverse complement strand
TGTAGCTCAGCCTGTCCCAGGCTGAGACGCGGTATCCGAGTCTGGGACAGACTCGGCAACAGAATAAAATCACTGCCACTCCAGGGTCGTAACTGTAGCCCAGCCTGTCCCAGGCTGAAACGCGGCATCCGAGTCTGGGACAGACTCGGCAACAGAAAAATCACAACCACTACCGCCCCATTACAACGTTGTTACGGGAGCCGCAACTGGTTCAGGCAGCCGTGGATTTTCGTTTTCCGGCAATCCAATTGCATCCATAATCCATTCACCCAGAGCTTCGAGTTCGGGTTGGTTGTTTGAGACGGCGACTTTCTGAGTCAAGTCGACCCCATGTTTTGTGAGGTGCAGCCGTAAAACCATCAGCGGATAGGTTTCGTTGTCATCGGACAACAACAACTGCTCACATGAAATCCCTATGATGTCGTCAATCGAGATCTGGCATGGTTCACCCGTACCTTACCCCTTTAATTCAATTCTACCGGCCGAATCGAATATGCCGCAGTTCCTTCGTCGAACACTCCCTTGTCGTTCCGCTACCATCAGTACGGGATTGGGCGATTTACGACGATTTGCGAAGGGTCTATCATTCAGCTATGGAAACCGCGACAAAAATCTCTTCGACGTTTGAACAGCGCCGCGAGTTAGAACAGCTCGATGCCGCGTTGCTTGCAAATTACCAGTTACGAAAGCTCAATAAACTATTGGTGGAAATCCTGCCAGCGAACCGATTTTATGCCTCCAAGCTTGAATCGTTTAAAACTCCATTGACGTCGCTTGATCAGCTTGCCGATCTTCCCTTTACGTTTAAGGACCAATTGGTTGGCAATGAGTCGTCCGAAGGTTTTGCAGCTAATCTGACTTATCCCATCAGCCGCTATACCAGGTTCCACCGAACTTCCGGGACGCGTGGTCGTCCAATGATCGTGTTGGACACGCCAGAAGACTGGGCGTGGTGGATTGACACGTGGCAATTCGTATTAGATGCAGCTGAGATTGTCCCGGAAGACCGAATTGTCATGGCATTCAGCTTTGGCCCGTTTGTCGGATTTTGGAGCGCGTTTGATGCGTCTGTTGCTCGCGGTGCCCTCGTGGCACCTACGGGTGGAATGAAAACGATTTCCAGGTTGGAGCTGATTCGAAGAATTGGCACAACGGTTATTTGTTGCACGCCGAGTTACGCTCTGCACATGGCGGAAATTGCCAAAGAAAATCAAATTGAAGTCGCCGATCTCAAAGTGCGAGCAATTGTTGTCGCGGGTGAGCCGGGAGGTTCGATTCCGGCCATTCGAGAACAGATTGAGACGTTTTGGAATGCCCGCGTCATCGATCACAGTGGAGCGAGTGAAGTTGGCCCCTGGGGCTACGCCGATTCGCTTGGCCGTGGCATTCATGTTATTGAGAGTCAGTACATCGCCGAGTTCCTTTCGATCGAAACCGGGTTGCCGGGTGGGGAGGGCGAGCTCAGCGAACTTGTTTTGACCTGCCTGGGCCGCACAGGAAGTCCCGTCATTCGTTATCGTACCGGGGATCTGGTCCGACCAACCTGGAATGATGACCAGACCTGCCGATTTGTCTTGCTCGAAGGCGGCGTGCTAGGGAGGGCCGACGACATGATGATCATTCGCGGGACGAACATCTTTCCGTCATCGATTGAACAGATTTTGCGGAGCTTTCCTGAAATCATCGAGTACCGTTTGACCGCCTACAAGGAAGGCTCCATGGACCAACTGCAAGTCGAAATTGAAGACCGCCTGGAAAACCCGGACCGGGTCAAAAAAGAGCTGCGAGTTCGATTGGGCTTGCGCATCGAAGTCGTCTGCGTACCGATTGGTACGTTGCCCCGATTCGAAGTCAAAGGGAAGAGGTTTGTAGACAACCGATGAGTACGATCAACGAACACGGCTACACATTGGAATCCGCTCAAAACTATCGGCAGCAGTTTCCCGGATTGACTCGAATGGAAAATGGCCAGCCAGTGGCTTTTTTTGACGGGCCAGCCGGGACCCAGGTTCCGCAGCGAGTTGCCGACGCCATGAGCCATTACCTGTTGCATTTGAACGCGAATCACGCTGGACTGTTTGCGACCAGCGTTGAAACCGATCGCATGCTACACGAGGCTCATCAGGCGTTTGCCGATTTTGTTGGCGCTACGAACGGCGACGAGATCATTTTTGGCCAGAATATGACATCGCTGACCTTTTCTTTTTCAAGAGCGTTAGCTCGGACGTGGAATCCAGGCGATGAGATCATCGTGACGGCCCTCGATCACGACGCCAATATTTCTCCTTGGGTTTTGGCGGCTCGCGATGCACAAATTAAAGTGCAACAAGTTAAGTTTTCCGAAACGGACTTCACACTCGATCTTGAAGACTTTGCCAGCAAACTCGGTGAAAGGACCCGGTTGGTTGCTGTTGGCTGTGCATCGAACGCAACGGGCGGGATTAATCCGGTCAAGAGAATTGCCGAGATGGCTCACAAAGTTGGCGCGCTGGTTTATCTGGATGCCGTTCATTATGGCCCTCACGGCTTGATTGACGTTGCCGATTGGAATTGCGATTTCCTGGCTTGTTCGGCTTACAAGTTTTTCGGCCCGCACATCGGGATCCTGTGGGGCCGACAGGAGCATCTTGAATCATTGGAAGCGTATCAGGTTCGACCGGCGGGCGATCAGATCCCTGGCAAGTGGATGACAGGTACGCAATCGTTCGAGTCGATCGCGGGAGGTTTGGCGTGCGTCGATTATCTGGCTGACCTGGGGCGCGACTTGGCTGACGGTGCGACATTGAATCGCAGAGACGCGCTTGCAGCCGCCTTTTCCGGGATCAGCAGCTACGAGCAGGAACTGTCGCGTCATTTGATTTTGGGTCTCCGTGAGATTGATGGAATCAAGATCTGGGGAATCGATGATCCTGAACGACTGGACGAACGTTTTCCAACTTTTTCGATCACTCATTCCAAAGTCAAAACGCCTTGCCTTGCTGAAGAGCTTTCCCAACGCGGTATCTACGTTTGGCATGGAAACTACTACGCCTTGGAGTTTACCGAACACCTTGGTCTTGAACCGGAAGGCATGGTTCGCATCGGACTGGTTCATTACAACACCATCGCAGAAATTGATCGGCTGATGATGGCGATCAAATCAATAGTTGCGGACGTTTGAACGGAGCCAACGGTGAGTGAACTGGTTCCTATTCGTCTTGAAAAAACGGAATCGCGCGAACTCTTGATCGAATGGAATGATGGTTATGCGCAATCGCTTCCGTTTCGAGTTCTGCGAGACGGTTGCCAGTGCGCAACTTGCATGGACCAGCGAATGAAGAAACAAACGGAAGAAAACAAAGGTGTTTTGCCTGTGTTATCCGCTGCCGAAGCCAGGCCATTGGACATTGAAAAGATGTTTCCAGTCGGAAATTATGCTTACAACATACAATTCAGCGATGGTCACAGCACCGGCATATTTACGTTTGAGTTGCTGCGGTCGTTGTCAGAATGATCGGTGTTGACCGCAATTTCGTGTGGGCTGGGCACTCCGTGAGCGGCATTCGGCGTCAAAACGTAAAAGGTGTGTTTTTTCGGTTGCCGAGTCTGTCCCAGACTCGGACGTTGCGTCTCAGCCTGGGACAGGCCGAGCTACAGTTGCGTCACGGAGTGCCGCGGCCACACGATCCTTCTTGTTTAGTCACGGCCACAATTTCTGACTTTGAGCTTGTCCGGGGTGCGTCCAAACCGAGTTGGCTTTTTTTTAGAGCCTGGGCGAGCAGGAACTCGCAGACTTCGTCATTGACATCTGCGATCTGCAAGTTCATCAACAATGAGATGGCTTCCGTCGTGTTGCCGGTTTCGTATTCTTGCAAGGCGTTTGCGTAAGTCTCCCAGGTAGAATCGAGCGACTCCTGAAATCTGGCGATTTGGAGCACGTCTGTCGATTCATGAAATCCAGATAGAAATGTCGTACAGATTCGTCGAAAATTGAATTTGCCCTTAACTTGCGTCGCGGTTGTTCCGGAAATCAAAACTGGTGCGCCAATTCGCTTGGTCGCGTTTTCCAGTCGGCTAGCGACGTTGACCGTGCGACCTTGTGGGCCGTATTTCAATCGTGATGAGCTTCCCGAGTTTCCGACCTGAGCCATGCCGGTATTGACGCCGATGCCAACCTTCAGCGGGTGACCAATAACACCTAGCCAATTCTTGTCCAACTCAGGCATACAATCGGCAATCTCCATTGCCGCTTGACAAGCAAGTATCGCGTGATCGGGTTGTTCAAGCGGGGCATTCCAAAATGCAGATACACCATCGCCATAAAAATCAATAATGACCCCATCATGTCGACCGATAATCTCGCAGAATCGATCCATCATTTCCGTCAACAGTCGATATGTCTGGGGCGCACCGATTTTCTCTGAAATTGAGGTGAATCCCCTCAGATCGGCGAATAGAACGGTGACTTCTCGATGCTGGGCTTTCAGGATATCGGGGTTTGATTCCAACTCCCGGGCGACGGCAGGCGAAAAAGCCTGTTCCAGCAAAACCCGTCGTCGCGCGGCTTCTGCTTCACCCTGCATTCTCAACATGGCTGATCCTACGGAGTCAGCAACCAGCTGCGAATATTGTGCTTCGAGCAATCGAATGCCGCGGCGGCTATTGTGCTGGTGGTGCCCGCGAAATCCGTAGAGCACCGCAAGAACCTTGTTTTCACTGTCAGTCACCGGGCATGCGACGCACCAATGCGATTCGCTTGTACCCTTTTCACTGACGACGTTCGAAGAGTGAAAGTGCGATTGGCCGAGCTCTGCGACTTTGGCGACGACATGTTCGTTGAAGGCGAATCCGAATTCTGGATTTGGGATCTGGCTGGCAGCGATATGCCATTTTTGCTTGACCGGCAACAATACCATCGCGCCGTCAAGTCCGCCCGGTTCTACTAGTGCAGCAGCAGCCGCCTGGAAAAATTCCTGACTTCCGGCAACCAGTCGTTGTAAATGACTCAACGATTCGAACCACGCCGCCAAAGTCTTTGGTGCGGGCGACTTGTGGTTGTCGTCGCTCGATCCAAAAACAGATGTCAATTCAACCAAGGAAGAGTCGCCGGCTTGATGATCGCGGAAAATCTCAAGCTGATCTTCGTCGGCTTTCAACCGGAGCGGCAGCATCGTGTCAACGGTCGCGTTTCGTTCGAGTGCACAACAAATACCTGGAGAGCCAGATTGCAACTTGATCGGGTTACACCCCAGGTTAGTCAAGGTTACAGAATCCGATTCATCCTCGCGCCAGCTAATTTGCAAGATGGTTGGAGATTGTTTTCCGATGCTGAGTTCCGCGACAAAACCGGGCTCGTCGCCAACCAATGTCGGCTGAGTTTGAAGTGGCACCTGAAAATGGTGCTGCGAATTGAACAGGGCAAAACCAGGCACAGTGCGGTCCTGAGAGCAGTTTTCGTTTAACTCTACGTTCGAATTTGAGCGTGAAATGCAAAACTCTCAAGGAATGAATATGTCAGCGACGATGTCCAGCAATGGCGGCTCCCTGCGCTAATGGTGTTTAACGATTACAGGGGCTGTAACGTCCAGACTGAAGTTGACGATTGCTAAAGCTCTTTTCGTTTGCCGATGGTTTCGTCGACGAGCAAATCGACCCTTGGCTCCAAATAGAGTTTGGTGAATATGACTGAGTCCATTCTGCCTTTACTGGGCGTTGCCTTGTGTGCCACAGCGTTGTTACAGCTGCTGTTGTGGTCTGGTCAGTCATTAACCCAATGGTCGCACACCCGAAAACAGTTTGAGATCTCCCGAGAAGCCCTCCGAAAACAGATTGAGGCATTCCAGTCGGAGCACGCAGAAGCGACTGAAGAAATCGGGCAATGGAACGGATATCGGGAATTTGTGGTCGACGAATTGTTTCGCGAAACGAAGCTCAGTACTTCAGTCTACCTGAAACCCGTGGATGGAAAATCGATTGTCGGTTTTCGACCAGGACAGCACATGACGTTCAAATTTGATATTCCGGGTCAGTCGAAACCGCTGGTTCGATGTTATTCGTTGTCTGCGCGACCGGGTGATGACCGTTATCGGATCACCGTCAAGACGATGCGGCGATCGAATTCTGAGGCTGGCTCGGGAAAGGTCAGCACGTTTGTAAATCAATCGCTGATGATCGGCGATCGCATTCAGGTAAAAGCACCGACCGGCCATTTTTTTCTGGATGAGGGATCAACGGCTCCCATTGTCTTACTGGCGGGCGGGATCGGTATTACGCCCATGGTCAGCATGATCGATCACATCGTGCATACAAAATCGGAACGGACAGTCATTCTGATGTACGGATGCCGTAACTCCGAAGAACATACATTCAAAGACCATTTGAAAGAAGTGTCCGAACGAAATGCCAATATTCACGTCATCAATGTCTATTCTCAACCTTTGGCTCAGGACCAGGAAGGCGTTGATTTCCAATTGACCGGATTGATCAGTCTCGATTTGGTAGAACAGCTGTTGCCCAACAATCATTTTCAGTTTTATTTGTGTGGACCGCCGCCGTTTATGAATGCGATCTCCGCCAGCCTGATCGAATGGCAGGTTCCCGAATCAAGGATCTTCTCGGAAGCATTTGGTCCGGCTTCGGTGAAGCGAGCGAAAACAAGATCTGATGACGATTCGGCAGCGTCAACCGCGCGAGTGCAGTTTACGTCGACGCAGGAGAGTATCTGCTGGGATAATCAATTTGAATCTCTGTTGGAATTGGCCGAAGCGAATGGAATCGTGGTCGATTCGGGTTGTCGAGCCGGGAGTTGTGGTACTTGCCAGACGGCATTACTTCGTGGCCGAGTCCAGTATCCGAACGGAATGCAAGTCGATTGTGATTCGGGGCAATGTCTCACTTGCATAGCTCTGCCGGATGGCGACGTCGAATTGGACGCATAGGGACGCCCCTCCATGAACAAAACTGCGAACCAAACCGCTAACTGCGTTATCCTTTTTTTGGGTCTGGTTGGAAACAGCGTTTTCATTCAACCGGGGCTGGCTCAAACCCAATGCGATCCTTCCAAAGTCGTAACTGTCGAATCGTGCGCAAAATGTCATAAGAATGAAGTCAAAGTTTGGAAATCGACACCCCACTTTCGATCGTTTGAAGAACTCAGTCGACGCCCAAAAGCAAAAGAGATCTGCAACAACCTGGGACTTCGCAGCGCTAAACGTAGCGATATTTGTATCGATTGTCATTATACGACGCAAGAGATCGGAGGTAGAGCGAAGCCGATTTCTGGTGTGTCATGCGAGTCGTGTCACGGAAGTGCGAAAGACTGGCTGACGATCCACAACGACTATGGAGGCCCGACCGCTTCCAAAGAAAACGAAACTGACGATCATCGGCGACATCGTTTTGCATTGTCTGTCGAAAACGGGATGAAGAATACACGCAACCTTTACCTGATTGCTCGTAGCTGTTACGGATGCCACACCGCGCCCAATGAAGAACTGGTCAATGTGGGTGGACACAACGCGGGCAGCATGGACTTTGAACTCGTTGCTTGGTCACAAGGTCAGGTTCGTCACAATTTCCTGCGCACGGGCGGGCTTGAAAACGGTGTTTCAGAAATCGAACGATTACGCGTAATGTATGTCGTGGGTTTGATTGCGGACCTTGAGTTCAGCACCCGAGCGACAGCCCAAGCAACTTCCAAATCTGAGTTTGGAGTCAATGTTGCCAACCGTTCTGCCCGCGCCGCAGTGAAACTTTTTGAATTACAGCAAAAAATCAACGACCCCAATATTCAACACGCTTTGCAGGCGTTTGCCGGTGCCGAATTGAAGATTAACAACACAGTACAACTCGATCAGATCGCCGACGAAATCCAGGCCGCGGGACAACGATTCGCTGAATCTGCAGACGGATCGAAGCTTGGACGGATCGATTCGCAATTACCAAATCCAAACGAATACAAATAACGGCGTCCAGACAACGGTAGCTGGAGTGGAGAGAATTCAGTTCAACCGCCGACCCAACTGAAATCTCACGATTTCAAGCTAGTAACAGACGTCGCATGGACAGGCGAAATAATGAAATTCGCGACTACATGGATCGTAGTCGACTACGAGGGAGGGGGACCGGCGGTGAACGCTGTAAAGTCGATTATCAGACGGCCAAAACGTTGGGACGAACCATTTGATGTCAATCTCACAGATGACATCGTGGATCAACTCCTATCGATTCCGCCGTTTAACCAGATGGACTCCGACGCGTTTGGTCGGTCCGTGCCGCTGCACGGAATCCTCAAAAACGACTGCCGAATACTCGATCTCAACACGGGCGACATTATCGTTCGTGAAGGCGATTACGGAAGCAGCGCGTTTTTGATTTTGACTGGATCAGCCGTTGTCTCCCTCAAAAGTCTTCCCGACAACATCCTTGGACGGCAAACCACGAGGAAAATGGGATGGGTACAAGCAATATCTCAGCTGTGGAAAAACTCCAAACACCCCGAATCGCGAGACTACTCCAACAACCTGGATGAAATCGCAGCGATCGGTTCACGAGAGCACGAAACGGGAACGAGGGTCTTTTTGCATGACATCCCCAGAGTCATCTCCGATGATCAAGCCGTCGTGCTCCGACCGGGCGAGATTTTTGGCGAGATTTCGGCGCTGACTCGGACTCCTCGCTCTGCGACGGTTGTTGCCGGTTCAAATTCACGATTGCTCGAAATGCGTTGGCAGGGTTTTCGCGAACTGTTGAAACAACACGTGGCGATGCGTCAACACGTGGACAAACTCTACCGCGAAAACAGTCTGAGAACTCACCTTCGCGAGATCAACTCGCTCAAAAAATTGCCAAAGGAAGTCATCGAACAAATTGCTAACGAAACCGTTTTCGAGTCGTTCGGAGAATTTCAATGGAACCATAACTTCAAGTCGATTTCCAAGAAAGACATTTCGGAACGGATTCTTTCCGAACCACTGATCGCGGAGCAAGGCGACTACGTTAACGGGCTAATCTTGATCCGCAACGGATTTGCACGACTCAGTCGTAAACATGGTGACGGTCACCAAACGATTGCCTATCTGGGAAAAGGCGATGTCTTTGGATTACGCGAATTGGTGCACAATTGGCGAACGGGTGAGCAGACACCTTGGTTATTGAGTCTCCGCGCCGTTGGCTATGTCGACGTCCTGCGGATTCCGACGGATGTCTGTGAAAAGCTGGTCCTGTCGAACATTCCTGAATCCGTGATGCCACCGCCGCTGCCCGAGAACACCTCTCGAGGTGAAAAGACCAACCGGCGAAAGGGTCAACGTAACGACACGGTTGACCGCGGCTTGATGGAATTCCTCGTGGAAAAACGTTTTATCAACGGCACGCAGACGATGATGATCGATCTTAATCGATGCACGAGATGTGACGATTGTGTGCGTGCATGTGCTTCGACGCACAACAACAATCCAAGGTTCATTCGTCAAGGCGAAAAATACGATCACTGGATGATCGCTAACGCATGTATGCACTGTGTCGACCCGGTTTGCATGATCGGATGTCCAACGGGCGCCATCGGACGCGACCGGGAAACCGGCAACGTCACCATCAATGATAGATCCTGCATCGGATGCGCGACCTGTTCCAACAGTTGTCCGTACGACAACATCCGCATGGTTGAAGTAAATGACCGTTATGGAAGACCCATCACCGATCAAGCGAATGGTGACCCGATTGTCAAAGCGACGAAGTGTGATTTATGTACAGAACAGCTCGGCGGACCCGCGTGTCAGCGAGCCTGTCCACATGATGCACTGGTGCGAATTGATTTGACGAACGACGAAGAAATAACGAGTTGGAGCAAACGTTAGAAAGAAGTGAGAAACAAGAACCGAGACGCGAGAAGTGAAGCGACGCTAAACCCAAATGAAAAGTCAAACTAGGACAACTCGATTTACGTTCGCTGCACGACGGAAAAGAAATGCGTCGCTGCTACTGGTCGTTATTGTGCTGTTGGGGATTACGGTCTACGCTCAAAACCAAAGTTTGCAACACAGCAGCTTTGCCACGGGTTGCATTTTGTTCGGGTGCCTTGTTTTTCTGGCCCTTTTCAGCCTGAGAAAGAAGTTGACGTTTCTCCCGGCGGTCGGTTCCGCTTCGATGTGGATGCAACTTCATATCTACGTTGGGTTCAGCACCTTGGCGATCTTCGGTTTTCACATCGGTTGGAGAATTCCCAACGGGATTTTTGAAGGCATGCTGGCGATTCTTTACCTGACAGTTGCGTTGAGCGGCGTATACGGGCTGTACGTTACGCGCTTGATGCCTCGACGATTGACTGCGCTTAGGGAAGAAATCATCTACGAACGGATTCCCGCGCTGCGAGTCAACATTGCTTGTCAAACGAGAGACCTCGTCCTGCAGGCGTGTGAATCGACTGACGTACTTGCCAAGTTATACGTGAACAGGTTGGCGGTGTTCTTTGAACAACCTCGTGGACTCGCATACCTGGTCAGTCCGTCGGGTCGAAAACGGAGACAACTGATTTCGGAGATTCAAGATCTTGATCGCTATCTTGCTGACGATCAACGACAGGTGAGCCAGCAGCTAAAACAAATGGTGCAAGAAAAAGATGATCTCGATTATCACAGGGCAATTCAAGGACGTCTTAAGCTTTGGTTGTTCGTACATATTGGCATGACTTACAGCCTGCTGATCGTTGCCCTGTTACACGGAATCATGGCGCAAGCATTCGCTGGAGGACTACGATGAGCGGTTCTTCGCCGGGATTTCAAAAAAATCAGTACGAGCGTCCAACTCAGTGCTGGATAGAAACACCAGTCGAAAACGCGGTCCTCGACTCGGAACCGGTGCTGGTCCGCCGTCGCAGCCTCCGAAGCAAGCGTAATACTTTCACCATTTCAGTTACGGTTTTTACAATTGGAACATTGCTGATTCTCTTTAATTCCCCGTTTCGCAACGAATTCGTAGTGCCAGGTTCACTTGTATCGAGTCATGCTCAGATTTTGGCAGGGCAGGGGGCTGACCGTTGTGCGGCCTGCCACGATGCAGCGGAACTTTCTTTTTCGAGTTGGGTCAAAGATGCCTTCACTGGTGGAAGTGTCGCTTCGAAATGCCAATCCGAACTTTGTATGAAGTGTCATGAAAAATCGATATCCAGAGAGTTTGCACTTAATCCGCATAACGTCGATCCTTCCGTCTTGCGCCAACGAACGAGTCAGTTCAAGCAGGTTTCTTTTGATGCTCGCATGGCATTTAAAGCTCCTGTGAATGCAAACAACGAACTTGCCTGCAGCACATGCCACCGCGAACACCATGGCACTTCTGATTTGTCAGCGCTGACTGACCAGCAATGTCAAACCTGTCATGTGGAAAATTATCACAGTTTTGAGACCGACCATCCTGAGTTTACGACTTGGCCGGTTCTTCGACGCGCGCGAATTGCATTCGACCACTCTTCGCACAGCCTCAAACACTTTCCCGATAAAAAGAAACAATTTGATTGCACCCAGTGCCACATTGATGACGGTCACAAAAATGTCAAATTATTGGCGTCGTACCAAAAATCTTGTTCGCAATGCCATCAAGAACAAATCCTCGAGAGTGGCGGGGACGGGTTGGCGATATTTGCATTGCCGATGCTTGATCTGGAAGCCATTCAAAATGTTGGACAGGATATCGGTAGTTGGCCGGAAAACGCGACGGGCGATTTTGATGGAAAGTTGCCACCCATCATGCGGTTATTGTTAACAGCCGACGAAAAAGTCGCCGAGCTGCTGGCTCAAGCTGGGAGCGACTTTGACTTTGCCGACATTGATCCCACCGACTCGGAATCGGTACTCAACGCGTGCAAAGTTGTCTGGTCAATCAAATATCTGCTCCACGATTTGTCTGTCCAAGGCTCTGCTGCAATTAGAAAGCGGCTGGAGACAGCGTTCGACAAAAATGTGACTCCCGTCGAACTCGCAAGGTTAACCGCCGAATTAGACGAGCCAGTTTTTCAAGACGCCGTTCGAAGGTGGCTTCCCGGGCTGAACCTCGAAGTCACCCAACATCGTTGGGGCGTGAACACCAAGATTGGTTGGTTGCCAGACGAGATTTTGGCCTACCAAGATGTTGACACGGACGAACAACTCGCCCCAAACCCACTACTCGGTCTAATCGAGCCGTTGGGCGGCGCGCCGGTGCGCGAAGTACCGATGCCCGTGATCAAACATGCTCCTGATACGCAATTACATAACGCGACTGACGGCGGATTGCCAATGCAAACCGTCATTCAAAATCAACACGTCGATCCAGCGAGCGACCCGGCTCTGCTGGTGATCAACCCCCTCCAGGACCGAATGAAATCGAAAGTGAAAACGGATGATTCAAGTCCTGTGTTGCCGCAAGTGACGAATGCGCCGACGCCCTCTCAAGGCCTGCTCGGTCAGAACAACAATAAACCGGAAGCCGCCTTTAAAACTCCGCCTGGGGCCAAACTGCCAAATCAAGCCGATGAAAAGCCGCCGGCAAACCAGCCCGCTGCATCAAATCCGGTGGTTGAAATCATCCGCGGCGCGGTGCCGGTGGTTGCGAAAGGCGGATGGTTTCGCGACGATACGATTTTTCAAGTCAGTTATCGACCGGGCGGTCATGCCGATCCATGCATCCAAAGCTGGACTGACTTGATCGCCAGCCTGCCAGATGCGAACGTTCGGGTTGAAACCTCTGAGCTCTTCAAACAACTCACCAACGTCAACGGAATTGGCCTCTGCAGAAGTTGTCACACAGTTGATCAACTCGATGATGATTCGTTTCAAGTGAATTGGATACCGGAATATCGAGACATAACTCGTCGCGGATTTACTCGTTTTGCACATGGTCCGCACTTGATTCAACCGCTGCTGCAAAATTGCACGCACTGTCACGAGCTGGTTGAGACTCTATCCAACAGTCAATCATTTGTTGATTTCGATCCGTCGATTGCGACGAGCAATTTCAAACCGGTCAAGAAAAGCAACTGCAGCAATTGTCATCACAAAGACCGTACGAACAACGGTTGCACTCAGTGTCACAACTATCACGTCGGCAGCCAGGTCATTGGCAACTGACCGCTGCCAACTGCTTCACTCAACAATATGCAACGAGTTCCAGTCCGGTTCACGTTTTTCCAGAAACGCATCGATGCCTTCGCAAGCGGCCGGAGTGGTACGAGCCGCTGCGGTGTTGGCGGCGCCAATGTGCAGTTGCGTCAGCAAGTTCTCGCCAATCGTGCTGTTGAGGATTTGCTTTGTCATTTGATGCGATTCGCGGGCACCCAAAGCGATTTGCGATGCAAGTTCCTGACAGCGGGCCCACACGAAATTGTCGCCCGTGACTTCATGAAAAATACCCAACGACGAACATTCGTCCGCACTATGTGGCAATCCGGATAAGAGGATTTTCGTCGCTTGGCCAACCCCAATCCGAAACGAAAGCAGCGGTGCGGTAAAACCCGAGCTCAATCCACGGAGCGCTTCAGGCATCAAGATATGCGCATTTTCACTGGCAACTACAATGTCACCGGCTAACATCAGTGCGCAACCAGTACCAACGGCCCAGCCATTAACCGCGGTTAGAACCGGTTTTGGATACTCGAGCATGTATTGAATCAAGTCAAGAAATTGCTCAGCATCATCATGCCAGCGAGTCATCGCGTCCGCTTCCAAAGAAGTCTCTTTGATCTGGTGCAGGTCCGCGCCGGAACAAAATGTAGTGCCCGTGCCCGTAACAATCACTGCTTTGACCGATCTTTCCATCAGAAAGTCTTCGAAGGCCTCTTTTAACATGGCAACGATTTCGCGCGAAAGCGCATTTCGGCGGTCGGGGCGATTGATAATTATCGTTCCGCTGGGCACGTCTTTGCGAATTTGGACGTTGTCGGAAATTGCGATCATCTAAACACTACCGTACTCAAAAATGTACGAACGGATGGGAAGGCACTTGATCTTAGCTGGATTCACGAGAATTCAGATTTGATCGCTAACTTTGCCGGACCCGTGTATTCACACGGCTTATCTTCAGCCCGACTCAAAAAAACATTGACTGACAAAGTCTATTTTAGCGTTCTTCGTGAAACGTCAAACTCTCCAGTCATCGCTTAAGCCCCCATCGCGTCCTCAAACGAACCTTGGGCAACCGGAAAACACAGATTGTCGCGAACCCAGGCAATCCCATCGGCACTGGTCGCGTCGCCGTCGCGGAAATTGCTCTCCGCTTCCACCACCAAGGGTGCCGTCTTTGATCCAGTCAACTTGCAATAGCGCTGCGGATATCCGATGTGCATCATGATCTCCGCGTAACGTGTCATGTTTAGATCGCCGGTTTCCAAATCGGTAAACTGCATCGCCCGTTTTTGCCAATCGCCTTCCATTTTTCTCAGTGGAATGTTTTTGCGAACCGTGAAGTTTTTAACGTGACACCCATACACTCGTTCGGCCACTTTCAAGAAGCGAGTTTCCCAGTCTTCACCTTCCCAACAATGAGACGGATCCGCGTTGACGGCCAAACATTGATCGCCATCACAGATATCAACCAACCTATTGAATTCGTCAGCACAGACGGCCGCAGTACCGGGATGGATTTCGTGAGCCAGGTAGATGCCGAGGGCGTTGGCGTGTGCCCTTAACTTGGCCGTCTTGTTGACGAATCGTTCTTGACCTTCTTTGAACAGGTCGAAGCCAGGACCTGACCAAAATCCCCAGGGATAACCCGTTGCCAATTCCCATCCAAAGGCGACACCCCAAAACATCGGGATAACCTTGATACCGATTTCGGCACAAAGATCCATTAATCGCAGCGAATAGTCTTCGTAAAACGACTCCAATTCCGCTGGAGACTTGGCTTGATTGGGGCCGTGAATAAAGGGATGGCCACTTTTGGTGCCGGTCCAGGCACTGGTGTGCACCCAAAATGGACAGTGAGCCGAAACCCCATCGATATTAAGACCGTGTCGCGCGAATGCGTCTTTGATTTCGTTCGCACTTTTGAACGTTGTTCCGTCTTCGGTCGCTTCCAGCATGTAATTGGAAGGCTGAGCACCGCTGGCTCCGGATTTTTTTGCGAACTCCAAAAAGTTGTCCAGTCCCTTGGGTCCGTGTTGAGCACCTTCGATGCTGGAATGGTAAATTGCATTTGCCATAGTTTTTATCTAGTTACAAAAATGAGGAAAGACTATTAAACGATTTCAAAAATCAACGGTGGAAAACAAAAAACCGGAATTAATAACGAAGCCAAGCCCAACGTCCATCGAAATGCACCAAGCGGTACCTTGTCATCCCTTGTCGGTGGGTGATTCGTACCAATCACCAGCAATAACATCACCATCACGACTAGCATGAAATTCTGGTGATACACCATAAAGGCGATTGCAAACACAATCACTGTTTGTGCGATCCAGTGAGCCGAGTCGCCAAACAACGTATAGGTAATGTGGCCGCCATCGAGTTGTCCGACTGGCATCATGTTGAGTCCTGTAATCAGCAATCCCACCCAAGCCGCGGTAAAAATCGGATTTAACTGGTTAATCCAGATCGGTTGCCCCGCTTCGTAGCCTTCGATGTTCATTGAGGTCGCGATCCATTCCATCAGCAAAGGAAGGCGAAAACCTAGTCCTCCGTGCGGTTGAATTGAAAGGTCCAATTGGCTAATTCCGATAAACGTCAACGGAATCGCGGCGACAAGTCCAGCAATTGGACCTGCGATTCCGATGTCGAATATCTGTTTCCGGTCAGCCAAGTTTCCGTGCATCGCGATGACAGCACCCAGCGTTCCAATGGGGTTCAGTGGAAACGGCAGAAAAATTGGCATCGACGCGGGAATGCGATAAATGATCGTCGCAAAGAAATGGCCCAATTCATGCAACAGCAAGATCAACAGCACCGCTCCCATATACAGCAGGCCCTGTGGCCAGTGGGCGATGATCGATCGTCGCAAAAACATCAAATTGCCATCTTCAGCAGCGACCATCAACGACTGAACGGGAAGCCAGTCGGTTACCCCAACCCAAAATGTTGACGCACAGGTCAACAAAAACAAAACCACCGGCAACTTGACTTTGCGCGGAGGCAGGTAATAAACCTGCTGACCGCCAAAGCCCGGAATCGGGTGCCCCTGTGCCGAATCGAAATTGGCTGGAGCGCCGGTATTCTTGTCTCGAACATCGTTCATACGACTCAAGATACACCAACGCTCAAATAACGACTACGGTAGCGTAAGACGCTTTTGACGTTTTGATTCAAGCACAGACAGTTTTTTTCAGCTGGGGCGGAATTTGCGCCGCCGTCTGAGTCAATGCTTTACAAAAGAGAATTGCCCAATGAGTATCCAAGCGGTCATGAAACTCACAGCAATTACGGGGTTCAACATTTCGATAGACATGGATCTAGTTTCCTCTGAGAGGTTAAATAAACTGATCCCTCCTTGAGATAGCGCATTCATCCATGCACAAAGGGTATCGGAACGCTCATGAATAAAACACAACAAAAATTTAGTTGACCCTATCGGTTCGCTGATGGCTAAAATTGATAGCGGCCATAAAGTTTTAGCAGCCCCTTCGACGGAACCAACGCTCACCTGAAAATCGAAATCGCCGTTACAGCTTTCGGTTTCGCGAGACCGCTGATCGACAGAGTCTGCTTGGCCAAACGGATCGAAACAGTAAGAATAGGTGAATCAAAACTCAAATATTAACATTCACCAACACGACACTTGATGGCGTCTGACAAAAAAAAACCTGCCGTCGGAATTGATCTCGGTACGACCTATAGTGTGATCGCCTATGTCAACGACGCCGGGCGACCGGAATCCATTCCCAATTCAGAAGGAGACCTTCTGACGCCCAGCGTTGTCTTGTTTGACGGAGATGAAGTCGTTGTCGGCAAAGAAGCGGCGAAGGCGAGCGTTACTGAACTCGAAAACGTGGCTGACTGCCCCAAGCGCGAAATGGGCAATCGAGTCTATCACAAACAATTCGGGGACCGGCGGTACCCACCCGAAGCCCTCCAAGCTTGGATCCTGGACAAACTTAAACTCGACGCCGCCCGGGCGGTCGGTAAATTCGAACAGGCCGTCATCACGGTGCCCGCTTATTTCGACGAAGTCCGCCGAAAAGCCACAATGGATTCCGGCTATATTGCGGGGCTAACGGTTCAAGACATCATCAATGAACCCACCGCCGCGGCGATCGCCTACGGTTACCAGGAGGGCTGGATCGATCAGGCTGGAGAAGTAGATGCACCGACGACTTGTCTGGTCTACGATCTCGGTGGTGGGACATTCGATGTAACCGTCATGGAGATTCGCAAAAATTCGTTTCGCACGATCGCGACCGACGGTGACATGCGACTGGGCGGTCATGATTGGGATCAAAAGTTGATCGATCACATAGCGCAAA
>JAHEJI010000121.1:0-441 GCA_024638965.1 Planctomycetaceae bacterium | reverse complement strand
CACGGTTTCGATCCTCGCCAGGACAACGGTGCATTGGGGAGGCTGATGCGCGATTGTAAGGCTGCCAAAGAAACGTTGTCGGTTCGCTCCAAGACAACTATCGATTGCAACCATGGTTCGAATTCGTTGCAGATCGAAATGGCACGCGACAAGTTTCAGGAACTGACGATAGATCTGCTTGATCGAACAGATTTTACCATTCGAGAGACGCTCAAAGCCGCACAAATGAAGTGGTCCAACATCGATCGGATTCTGCTTGTCGGCGGCTCGACGCGAATGCCGGCCGTCCGGGAGATGCTGGCCTCGCTTTCCGGAAAAGAACCCGATAGTTCATTGTCGCCCGATGAAGCGGTTGCACATGGAGCCGCTATTCTTTCGGCAATGTTGTCGGAACATAGCAATACGGCTTTTCGTCCTGCCGAAATTCGCAACGTGAATTCG
>JAHEJI010000120.1 GCA_024638965.1 Planctomycetaceae bacterium | reverse complement strand
TCATGCAGGACTTGTGCCAGACTTGTGAAAAGCAAGAAAACCCGAGAAAATGAAGGTTTTTGGAAGGCAAGCGTTACTATTTGGCAACATTGAGGTGAAAATCCCGAATCAATGTCGCGTAAAATCAACTCGAATTTAGTGAGGGTCAGAAAATGGACATATCATTCGTGAGCATTTTCTTAGTCGGGGGCATGGCCGTCGTTTTCGTTGCGGCCATTTTGTACATCTTGTACGTTTTGTTCGCCAAAGGCAAATAGAACCCGCCGGCTGCACAAAGTTAGCAAATATGCCCAAAAAACCTTGAATCAGGCGGTTTCCAGATTTCTGTTATTGCAATAGCCAAGCCGATCGTTAGACTTATGGCCAAAGAAATGCAGTGTTTTTAGCCCCACGGTGGGCGTTTGTAGGTAAGAGAGTAAAAAAGGAGCTGGATCGTACGTGAGGCGGCAGGAGGTCTTCCCGGACACGCCGTGAGCACAGGATTATTGGTTATGACCATCACGACAGAGCAGAAAACAGAGCTAATTGGACAGTTCAAGCGCAGTGCAGATGATACTGGATCGCCGGAAGTACAAATTGCGATCTTAACCACTCGGATCAACAACTTGACCGAGCATATGCGTACGCATAAGAAAGACTATGCAACGCGACGCGGTTTGTTGGGAATGGTTTCCCGCCGTCGACGTTTATTGGATTATGTCCGCAACTTAGACCCAGATCGTTATTTGGACATTATTAGCAAGCTGAACATTCGTAAGTAGTCTACTTTCGAAACAGTTGATTCTGCTGCCGGTCGACCGACTTTTCGGTGTTGGCCAAGATGATTTGTTTACCGTGATTACGACTCGCGCGGTTTAAAAAACGGCTTTGGCCGTATTATTGTCTGGGTGTCTTGCGAATTTGGTATGTTTGATTGCGGACAATCCGCTCGCACAAATATTTGTGTGCATTCTGAAGTCGACTAGATTTCGATCTTCTTTCTTCATGGTTTCGAACCAGCCGTTTATGTGACGGCCTGCAACTTTGTATTTTGAGCTGGTACAAGATCAGCCGACGGTCAGCAGCATTTCTTTTGGCTGGCCGATTGATGATGTTTTATAGGAATTAAATTGTGAAAGTACGTGTTGAAAAACAAATCGGCGACGGTGTTTTATCTTTTGAAACAGGAGAACTGGCCAAGCAGGCCGGAGCTGCTGTCCTTGTTCAGTACAACGAAACCATAGTTCTTTGTACCGCAACCACGGGCTCCCCTCGCCCCGGAATTGACTTTTTCCCATTGATGTGTGATTACCGCGAGCGAACATGTGCCGCGGGCAAGTTCCCAGGCGGCTTTATCAAACGGGAGGGCCGGCCCACCACCAAAGAGACCCTCACGGCGAGGCTGATCGATCGACCGATTCGGCCGATGTTCGCCCCCGGGTTTAAAGACGAAGTTCAATGTCAGTCTTTTGTCATGTCCAGTGATCGTCAGACCGATGGCGACGTGTTGGCGATGATAGGCGTTGCGACCGCTTGTTACATTTCCCCGATGCCATTCGAAGATCCCGTCGGATCGACTCGTGTAGCTCGAGTTGACGACGAATACATTGCCTTCCCGACTCACGAGCAATTGGAAGAAAGCGACCTGGACATCATCGTTTCGGGAACCGAAGCGATGGTGACCATGATCGAAGGATTTGCTCGCGAAGTCCCCGAAGAAGACATGCTGCAGGCGATTGAATTCGCTCACAGCGTTATCCGCGATGTGATTGCCCTGCAAAAAGAGCTGTTCCAGAAAGCGGAAGTCGAAAAAGACGAATTTGTTGCTCCCGAGGACAACGGAATTCTTGGCCAGCTAAAAGAGCGTTATTACGACGATTTCAAAGAGGCCCTGTTGGTGGCAGGCAAACACGATCGAGGTGCAGCCAAAAAAGCCATCAAAGAACAAATTGTCGCCGCACTGATTCCTGATCCGGAAGCAGAAGACGCGATCTCGAGATCCGATTTGGGTACGGCCCTTCACGATCTTGAAGAATGCGTTATTCGCGACTCAATTCTTGCAGGCGTTCGTGCTGATGGACGCGACGGAAAAACTCTTCGTCCAATCGAATGCCGAGTCAACTTGCTTCCGCGAGTCCATGGTTCAGCGTTGTTTCAGCGCGGTGAAACTCAGGCCTTTGTTACGATCGCTTTGGGTACCGGCAGAGACGAACAGCGTGTTGATGGGGTGATGGAAGAGTACTCGAAGAAATTCATGCTTGATTACAACTTCCCATCTTTCAGCGTTGGCGAATGTCGACCGATCCGTGGACCTGGACGACGCGAAATCGGACACGGTGCACTTGCCGAACGAAGTATCAAACCCATTCTGCCTGATCCCGATGACTTCCCCTACACAATTCGAGTGGTCTCCGACATTCTCGAATCGAATGGTTCGTCATCGATGGCAACGGTTTGTGCAACAACGCTCGGATTGATGGCAGCTGGCGTGACGATCAAGAATCCGGTTGCTGGAATTTCGGTCGGCCTGGTCAAGGAAGGCGAGAATTGGGCTCTGCTGACCGACATTCTTGGCAGCGAAGATCACTTCGGCGACATGGACTTTAAAGTGGCCGGTACTCAGGTCGGCATTACAGGCATTCAGCTGGACCTCAAGATTCGTGGCATCAGCAGCGAGATTATCAAGGCTGCTTTGGCACAATCTCGTGAAGCTCGCATGGACATTCTGCGAACGATGCTGACCACGATCGCGCGTCCAAGTGACGATCTTTCGCCACACGCACCACGGTTGTTGGTTACTCAGATTGACCCCGAAAAAATCGGGATGCTGATCGGCCCTGGCGGCAAGAACATTCGTGCCATCCAGGAAGAAACGGAAACCATTATTGAAGTCAGCGAAGATGGCCGTGTGACCGTTGCTGGTACGAATGGTGAACTGGCTCTGAAAGCCCTCAAGAAAGTAGAAGCCTGCACGGCGACTGTTCAAGTCGGCAAGATCTACGATGGAACCGTCAGCAGTGTTAAGGACTTCGGCGCGTTTGTTGAAATTCTTCCCGGTCGTGATGGACTTTGTCACATCAGCGAACTCTCAAACGGATTCATTAATGATGTCACCGATGTTTGTCAGGTTGGCGACGAAATGAAAGTCATCGTCATCGACGTTGATGACAACGACCGAGTCAAACTCAGTCGCCGACAGGCATTGGTAGAACTCGGCCTCGAGGATGAATTCGCCGTCGAAGAAACCGCTGCGGTCGGCGGTGGTGGCGACGACAGCTTTGAGGCTGGCGGCGATTACGACGATGGTGGCGGAAGCGGCGGAGGCGGTTACCGCGATGATCGTGGCGGCAACGAAGATCGACCGCGCCAATCCGGCGGCGGTGGTGGAGGTCGCAGTGGTGGCGGAGGCCGAGGCCGTAGCGGTGGTGGCGGAGGTCGAGGTCGCAGCGGTGGCAGCGGAGGAGGAGGAAGCCGAGGTCGCAGCGGAGGTGGAGGCCGAGGTCGTAGCGGCGGCGGAGGAGGTGGAAGCCGAGGTCGCAGCGGTGGTGGCGGAGGCGGAGGCGGTCGCAGTGGCGGGGGCGGTGGCGGATACAACCGTTAAGCCAATCTGGAAACATCGGCACGCAAATCCTAAAATCTGTGATTGCTGCTTTTGAATGATTAATTCGCCCGGCAGTTTAACTGTCGGGCGATTTTTTTTGGTCAACTTATCACTTGCGGAAGGCATTCCGTTGAATCAAAACTCCACCGAGCTTTCAAATGAACGACACATCGAAAAACTGCGGGCCCAGTATGAAGAACTCGCAAGTCTCGCGAGTTCACTCGCACACGAAATCAAAAACCCGCTGTCTGTGATTCGAATGAATGTCGAGTTACTCGCCGAGGACTTCGAAGAAATGGCGACACCCGAAGCTCGACGGGCCCTCGCCAAGATTGAAATTGTCAACCGCCACTGCGTGCGGCTCGAAAACCTGCTGAATGATTTTATCAAGTTTAACCGACTCAGTAATCTTGAACTGAAATCTGGAAGCCTCAACGACCAGGTTGTCCAACTCCTGGAATTCTACGAATCCCAAGCCGCGAAACAGGGAGTTGAAATCAAGCGATATCTCGAATCCGATTTGCCCAGTATCAAAATGGAATCGCAGACGCTGCAAGCTGCCCTGGTTAACCTGATCAAAAATGCGCTCGAAGCGATGCCCGACGGCGGACAGCTGGTGGCACGCACACGCATTACGCGAACCGGCGTCGCTCTGGATTTGATCGATACCGGCTGTGGAATGGAGGCCAACACCCTAATCAACATGTTCAAAACGTTTTATACGTGCAAAGATGGCGGATCAGGACTCGGACTTCCAACCGCCAAAAAAATCATCGAAGCACACGGTGGCGTCATTAATGTCCAATCCGAAGTGGGTCGCGGAACGATATTCACCATCGAATTCCCAACTCCGAAAAGAATCTAATTCGAATTCGGAATGAGAGGTCGGAGGTCGGAATCAATATCGTGATCCAGATTCCGATTTCCGACCTCCCAACTGAAACAATGAAGCTCTTTCGAAAAATTTCTGAATTCCCCGAATCCCATCGTGGCGGTGCGCTAACGATCGGTAACTTTGACGGTGTTCATCGCGGACATGCAAAAATCGTCAATCGACTGAAACACTATGCGTCTAATTTGGGTTGCTCGGCGATTGTGTTTACATTTGATCCTCACCCGGTTCGCATCCTCCGCCCCGACACGGCCCCCCCTCCCCTCACGTGGACAGATCGTAAAGCGGATTTGTTAGCCGAGTTGGGAGTCGA
The DNA here is from genome assembly GCA_024638965.1 of Planctomycetaceae bacterium. Taxonomy (GTDB): domain Bacteria; phylum Planctomycetota; class Planctomycetia; order Pirellulales; family Pirellulaceae; genus Mariniblastus. The sequence goes on along the minus strand of JAHEJI010000120.1, from coordinate 13,088 downwards.
TGTGGTGGTGGCCTATCCGACCGACGAGGAACTTTTGCGGCTCACCGCCCATGAGTTCTTTGATCGGGTTATTTGTGAACAGCTTGGTGCAAAAGCGTTGGTCGAAGGCCCCAACTTCTATTTTGGTCACGATCGGGAAGGCAATGTCGATACTTTAAGAACACTTTGTGCGAAAAACGACATTGAACTGGAAATACTCGCTCCGGTCGTAGAATCGGATGACTATATTTCCAGCAGCCGTGTCCGCAGTCTCATTCGAAGTGGAGATGTCGATCGAGCCCGGGAAATGCTGACGAGGCCCTATCGAATTCGAGGCATGATCACGCACGGCGCCTCACGGGGGGCCTCGATCGGATTTCCGACGGCGAATCTTGATGCCATTGACACTTTAACTCCCGCTCTGGGTGTTTATGCTGGGAGGACTTATATCGATCGACGCCCGCATTGGTCGGCGATTCATATTGGCCCGAATCCGACCTTTGGTGACCAAATATCCAAGGTTGAATCGCATATTCTCGACTTCGAGGCATCGATTTACGGTCAAGCGGTTGAGGTTGATTTTATTTCGCGCCTGAGGGATATTCGTCAATTCGACTCGATCGAAGAACTGAAAGCACAGCTTGCGGAAGACGTTGTGATGACGCGCAACATCGCTCGCTCTGTTTCGACATAACCAATATTTCAACGAAGAAACCCAATTTATGAACGTAGACTGGCCACGTTTTTGCGAAGTCATCAAAGCGGCAGACAAGATTGTCCTGACCAGCCACATTCGACCTGACTGCGACGCGCTCGGCAGTTGCCTTGGCATGGCCGGCATCCTGCGTTCGCTCGGCAAACAGGTTCGTATTGTGTGCGGGCAGCCGGTCCCGCCGAACTTGGCCTTTATCGATCCCCATAACGAGATCTTGTGCATCAACAAGGATATCAAGGCAGAAGAGCTTGCCGATGCGGATTTGCACATCATTCTCGACACCAGCGCCTGGGTTCAGCTTGGCGAAATGGCTGAGGTGATTCGCGAATCAACTTGCAAGAAAATCATTTTTGATCACCATCAAGGCGAAGACGATATTGACGCGGAACTGTTCAAAAACACGTCCGCCGAAGCAGTCGGACGCATGTGCGTTGAAGCCGCAGAACATCTCGGTGTCAAGCTGACCCCGGAAATCTCGATTCCACTGTTCGCCGCGATCTCCACCGATACAGGCTGGTTTCGGTTTCCTTCGGCGACAGAAGTCACGTACAACACGGCCGCAAAACTGATCCAAGGCGGCGCAAATCCTGCCGATATTTATGGCGACCTTTACGAGCGAGAAACGGCCGGGCGAGTGCGACTGCGCGGTGTGGTTTTGTCACGAATCGAAGTCGAACTGGATGGACGGCTGGCCCATACCTATATCCTCGCGGACGACTATGAAAAGACCGGTGCTTTGCCCAGCGATACCGAAGATCTAATTAACAAGGCGCTGGAAATTGACGGCACCAAATTCGCCGTCATCATGATTGAACAACCTGATGGCGGATTCAAGATGAGCTTTCGCAGTCGTTGCGGTGTCGCCTGCAACGAAGTTGCCAGTGAGTTTGGTGGCGGTGGTCACAAAGCCGCTGCAGGTGCGTTCATCGACGACAAATTCGAAGTTGTTCGCGAGCAGATTCTGACCCACGTTCGCAAATGTCTTGAACAGGAATTCGGCTCCACAGTTTAGAATCCATGGACAACTCCCAATGAAATCTCGTTAGATCAAGAATCCTCGTCTTAGTCTTTAGCCTAGTCTTAGTCGGAAAAGACGGTCAAAAAACCCCGTAAAACTGCTCATCGATGCTTTAATTCAAACATTTTCGGGTTATCAACGGTTTGGAAGCTTGTTGCATATTATGGACGTTGTCTCGGGATCGCATTCAAATTTGGGAGTAGTCTCAAGATTCGCATGCGGCACAAACGCGTTGGCACGAAGGCCATGACTACGAACTAAGACTACGAACTAAGACTACGAACTAAGACTAAGACCAAGACTAAGACGATGACTACGGCGATGACTAAAGACTACGACTAAGATTAGATAATATGCCGGCCGCGATTCAATGTGAAAATCTCGTCAAGACCTACAAGGGCAAACCGCCGGTCGAAGCGGTTCGCGGCATCGATTTGAACGTCGATGTGGGACAATGCTATGGCGTGTTGGGACCCAACGGCGCCGGCAAAACAACCACCATCGAGATCCTCGAAGGCCTGTTGAAACCGACCTCCGGAACCGCCGAAATTCTGGGGATGCACTGGGCCGATAATGCAGCTGCCATTCGGGAACGGATTGGCGTTTCACTCCAGGAAACCAAGCTCAGTGATCGACTGACCGTTGGCGAAACGTTATCGCTGTTTCGCAGCTTCTATCCCACCGGCATTTCAGTTGACGAAGCGATCGAGCGAGTTTCATTACAAGAAAAAAAGAATACCTGGATCGAAAAACTCTCAGGCGGACAAAAACAGAGGATCGCCGTTGCTAGCGCCTTGGTCGGCGATCCCGAACTGGTATTTCTGGATGAACCAACCACAGGACTCGACCCGTCCAGCCGCAGGGAATTGTGGGATATCATCAGTTCGTTTGGTCAACAGGGGCGAACCGTCTTGCTCACCACACATTACATGGAAGAAGCCGAGCGTCTTTGCGATCGAGTCGCGATTTTTGATCAGGGAAAAATCATTGCCGAGGGTACTCCCAGCGAGTTGATTCGATCGCTCGGAGCTGAGCACGTGATCGAGTTTTCGATCGACGGTGATCCGGACAACATCGACAAGTCCCAGTTTGAGTCGATCGAGTCAGTCGAAAAAATCGAACTTGACAACGACTGCTTCCATCTGACGGTTGCCCAGCCGCATCTTGTGTTACCAGAAGTTGTGACGCGCCTCGCTGCAACAGGAATCGCGATGTCCAGTTTATCGACGCGTCATGCCAGCCTCGAAGATGTTTTCGTCAGCTTAACCGGTCGCCATTTGACCGAGGATGACGAATGAGCGATTCCGCGACGAAACGTAGTCGTCATCCTATTCTCGCGTTAACCAAAGCGCGGTTGATCGAGTTTGTTCGTCGACCTGAAGCTCTTTTCTGGGTCTATCTGTTTCCAATCTTGATGGTAATTGTTCTGGGAATCGCCTTCCGCAACAAACCGGTTGAGACAATCGACATCGATGTCGCGGCGAGTTCGACAGCCCAGTTGATCACCGATGCTTTGCAAGATGAAAAGATCACGTTACATCTTCATCCGCTTGAAGAATGCCGGCGACGACTGCGGACTGGTAAGACAACGCTGATCATCACTTCGGACGAGACTGGACTGGAAAACGTCAAGTACCTTTTGGATCCCAATCGGCCCGGCAGTCTCGAGGCTCGGAACCTGATTGAGAATCTCCTGCAAGTTGCGGCTGGCCGAAAAGACGTCATCAAAACTGCCACGGTCGAATTCCAGGAACAGGGCGGTCGGTACGTAGACTTTCTCGTCCCCGGCTTGTTGGGAATGAGCTTGATGGGAGGAGGACTGTGGGGTGTCGGCTTCGCAATCGTCGATCTACGCATCCGAAAACTGCTCAAACGCTTCATGGCCACCCCGATGAAACGTTCCCATTTTTTGTTGGCCATGATGTTCAGCCGGTTGGTGTTTATGATTCCACAGATCATGATCTTGTTGCTGTTTTCGTATTTGCTGTTTGGCGTGCGAATCTACGGTAACTGGGGATCAATTCTGTTCCTGATTATTCTTGGCGCGTTTGAATTCGCTGCAGTTGGATTATTGGTTGCCGCCCGCGCTCAAACACTTGAGACTGTCTCCGGATTGATGAATCTGATTATGCTTCCGATGTGGACGCTGTCCGGAATCTTCTTTTCGTATGAACGGTTCCCGGAAATCGTTCAGCCCATCATTAAGTGGTTGCCGCTGACACCGATCATCGATTCACTTCGCGGCATCATGCTCGACGGTAAAGGACTCTCAGAGATGAGCTTCGAAGTCATGGTCATGACAATTTGGAGCGTCGTGACGTTCGTGATCGCGATGTCCATCTTTCGATGGAATGATTAGATGAGTTGTAATTGCCGGAACTGCAGCCGCTTTTCTGGCGGCAACGCAAAAAACAGTTTGCTAGTCGAATTAGTGGAGTTTGCGCTGTTCCGGCAAAGCACATACGCGACTTTGTTCCGGCCTACGTGAGAAATTCCCGTTAAGTTTCCAGTTCCAAGATCCGCAACGCGCCGTACGTAGCAACTGCTAGCGAACATATTTGACCGTTCTTGCCGCGCTTACCAGAAACGTCAGGAAACAGGCAATTATCTGCGCCACGCATGAAGACTCTGCAATGTTTGGTCGATTTTAAGAAGCGAAGTCTTCTGTTCCTTTTTGTGTCTTTGCATGCACTGTACGATTTGTAACGCGACCATTCCGGAATCGGGCAGCAGCTCATTACGGGCGGTCTGCGAAAAGTGTAGCGTAATCGACCACTCAAAAATTGGCGTTCAAGAAGCGAACGCGGCCTCCGATTCGATTCCGCAAGTGGCTTTTGCTACCGCCGGAAACAAGCGCCATTCAGAGCGAACTTCGAAACCGCCAATCGCTCAGAAACGACCCAAGCCCGAACAGACGATTGAGTCCGCGCGTGCGGTCGCCCGGGCATGGCGAGAATCGGCAGCTGCCTTGCATGAAGGCCACACGACCGGAAGACTCATTCGATTTGATCGCGAACACAACAGCGATAAATCGGAAGTGGAGGAAAACAGTTCGGTTCCGAATCCGATTGCCTCGCCGACCTCTATCGCATCGGCCCGTCACGCGGTCAGTTTTGGCCTGTTCGTGTTTTTGATGGGACAGGCACTCATGATGGGGGCATTTATCGTTGGACATTTTGCCGCCTGGAGCGTTGGCATTCTTTTTTCGATTGGCGGAATCACGGTTTCCATTCTGTCCGTCCACGAAGCCCTTCGGCGTCTGGATCAAAGGTTTACCGATAACGCTCGCCGCGCATCACGACCGCTTGTCAACTCAAACCGGCGAAGACAACGCAAGCATCAAGTGTAGTGAGCGAGTCACTTCGTAATTCTATGACGCGAGAGCAGTTCCAAAATTGATTTGCGCTAGTGTCATCCTGAACCGAGGCACGCGGTGAAGGATCTCCGTGAAACAGCGAGAGATTCTTCAGTCGCAAGCTCCTTCAGAATGACAGAGGGCTGAATGAATGCTCTAGTTTGACGGCGCCATATTCGGACTTTCGCACGGAAAAACACAATGTTTCACGCGGCTGTGAGCGGCTAGGCTCTAGCCGCCGGTTCGATGCAGAAAAACCGGCGGCTAGCGCCTTGCTGCTCATAGTTTAAACGTTCCCGGGCGTCATCGCGGTGGCAATCAACAAATCTGCTGCCAACGCCAACATCAATTTTAGTATTTCGAGTGCATGCCTCTTGTTCATTCATGGATTCCTTCAAATTGTATTCAGAACTGTTTCTCTTCCAGCATTTTTTCGACTAAACTCGAAAATCAGACATTGTTTCGTACCGGCTGGATCAATACGGGTACTGTGTGGACGCCGGCGTCCCAGATGACTTACACGCTGAAACAAAAGCCCCTGGTTCTGTGATGTGCATACCTCGCCGATTTCCTCAAACCCTAAGTTAGTCGCTCAATGAACTCAATTCGCAACTTGATCTGTCTTTCCGTTATTTCTGTTTTCCATTTTGGCTCGTTCGCAATTGACTCGCAGGTCGCGCTGTCACAAGAAGCCATAAAGCAACCCGTCTTTGATTCGAAAACACGGCTTGAATGGCATGCAACTCATTTGAAAATGCGAGACGAATCACCCTCCGCCGAACTCAAATGGCAACACATCGGCCCGATGCAAATGAGCGGACGTGTCACGGACATTGCCAAATCGCTGGACGGCTCATTCACATTCTACGTGGCAACGGCTTCAGGCGGAGTTTGGAGAACGCGTAACGAAGGCACCGACTGGGAACCCATTTTTGACGACGCGCCCTCAGCGTCAACCGGGGCCATTGCCGTCGACCCAGATGATACAAAGACGATTTGGGTTGGACTGGGCGAGGCAAACATCTTTCGAAGCAGCATGGCAGGAACAGGTGTTTATAAGTCAACCGACGAAGGAAAAAATTGGCGATACATGGGGCTGGGAGAGACCCAGCACATTGCCAGGATCGTTGTGCACCCCAACGATTCAAACATTGTTTACGTGGCGGCGAGCGGACATGAATACACTCCGAATCGAGAACGAGGCGTCTACAAAACGACAAACGGCGGCATCACCTGGGACAAGGTTCTTTACGAAAGCGATCTGGCAGGTGCGATCGATCTGGTGATCGATCCGAGTAACCCGGACACACTTTATGCTTCGATGTGGCATCGAATTCGGCGAGCTTGGAGCGATCCGTTGCCGGGGCCGGGCGGAGGTATTTACAAGACGACTGACGCCGGAAAAAGCTGGACGCTTTTAAATAAGGGCTTGCCGCCGCGTGAAACGGCGGGGCGAACCGGAATTGCAATTTCTGCGTCCAAACCCAACGTGTTATATGCGCTGATCGACAACCACGAAGTTGCCCGTAAGGCCAAGGAAGGCGAACTCGATTCTTATGGTCGAGCCCGCCAGGACGTCATCAAGGGAGCTGAAGTTTATCGTTCAGATGATCATGGCGAGACTTGGAGCAAAGTTTCCAAAGATGATCGGACAATGCAGCGCCTGTTTTCTACCTATGGATGGGTGTTCGGTCAAATTCGCGTTGACCCCAACGACGAGAACACAACCTACATCATGGGCGTTCCGCTTCTGAAATCAACGGACGGTGGCATGACGTATAAATCGCTTCGCTATCCCGGATTGCATGGCGATCACCACGCGATGTGGATCGATCCAAATAACTCGAACTACATCATCAACGGAAACGATGGTGGCGTGAATATTTCATACGACGCGGGAGTAACCTGGAAAAACCTGGAAAATCTGCCCGTCGTCCAATTCTACAACGTCGCGATTGATGATGAAGAACCATTCAACGTGTACGGGTCGATCCAGGACAACAACAGTTGGTATGGACCCTCGAATCACCGCCCCGGTCGGAGTCCCAAATCAGAATGGAAACGAATCGCAGGCGGTGAAGCCAGCCACATGGCCGTCGATCCGGAAGACCCCAACACCTTCTATTCCGAGTCGTTCTACGGCAGCATCATGCGGACCGATAGAGCCACCGGCAAAACGACTCGTATCAAACCCGAAGGCGACGAAGAGATTCCGGAATTGCGCGGGCAATGGTTGGCACCGTTCACTCTGTCTCCGCATAACAGTCGCATCGTTTATCACGGGATGCAGTGCGTTTTTCGCAGCCTGAATCGCGGAAATAATTGGGAACGAATCAGTCCCGATCTCACCTACAACGATCCTGATAAACAAGGCAACATTTCATTTGCCACCATCTCGACGTTGAGTGAATCTCCGAAGAAGTTCGGTCTGTTGTATGTCGGCACCGACGATGGCCGCGTTCACGTGACACGCGACGGTGGCATCACTTGGAAACAAATCAACGAGGGAATCCCAAAACACACCTGGGTTTCGCGAGTGGTGGCTTCACAATATGACGAAGGCACGGTTTACCTGACGCTTAACGGCAAACGGGACAACGACTTTCAGGTCTACGTCTATCGCAGCACCGATTACGGAGCCAGCTGGGAAGACATCAGTGAGGGAATTCCTGGCGGACCCGTCAACGTGATTCGCGAAGATCCTTTTTCCAATCAGGTCTTGTACGTAGGAACCGATTTGGGAGTTTATGTGACAACGGATGCGGCCGAGACATGGTCAGTTCTTGGCAGCGAACTTCCTCTTACGTTCGTTCACGATATCGCCATTCATCCGGGCCAAAAGAAAATGGTCATCGCAACGCACGGTCGAGGAATGTTCACTTTGGATATTACAGATATCGATCGCGAACTCACCGAAGACAAATAGGCGAAACGAAATCGTGTATTAGTTGACGGCAACGGGATTCAAAGTTCGGCGTTGAGTCGTCGGAAGCTACTAGTCATCCTGAACCGAGTGGAGCGAGGTGAAGGATCTCTCGTTGGGATTGTTCGAACGAGAGATCCTTCGGTCGCTAAAGCTCCCTCTAGGATGACTGATACACTAACGCTCCGCTCCAATTAAAATCCATGTTCATTCTTGATGTTGTGTCGCGAAGCGGAATCGGAGGCTCAGAGTGACGCGGGGTGCTGCTTTCCGTAAAAAAACCCGAACAGTTATGATCTTGCTTCATGGAACGATCCGAGCGCAAAAACAAATTAACGATCACTCACCTGCTGGCCTGGCCGGTAGGTGTGGGTCTGGCTATTACAATAGCGCGCGGTGTCCGTTGGCTGCGAGTCACTGCTTGGAATGGCATCTATCCACAATCTCCCCAGAATTTCGAACTCACTGAATACGATCTTGCAGTCACATTCGCTTACGGTACGTGTTTGATATTAACCGTTTTTGCAATTCGCAGCAGAAACTTTTGGAAGAGTCCCGGCAAAATCATCTTGATGATCATGGGCCTGATGTGTTTGATCGACTGGTTGTTAACGTCGTTCGCAAGTGCCGTGATCATTTATCGCTTCATCATCGCTCCAACGCCTGAAATTGCGTCGGCTCCGATGGTTACGGACGCTCAAGTCCTTGGCATTTGGTTCGAAAACTTCGCACCTTCGATCGGCTACTTGTTCGGAATTCCGCTCTGCCTCTTCATCCTCATTCGATCAAAACACAGAATTCACTGGAAAATCGTGTGGATCGCGTTCCTGCTCTTTTCCACTTTAATGGTCGTAACACTGTTTGGGAATTTCTCGCGTTTTTTGATCTTGCGCCCGAAGTACTATTTTGAAATCGCAGCTGGGTTTCCAGCAATCGCCATGCTTATCGCGCTGTTGATCGACCTAATTCGCAAGAATCAAATTGACTGGTGGACAACAGTGGCCTGCACGCTACTTCCCTCGCTCTGGATCGCAATTTTATGGGTCAAACTGTTCGCATCTTGAGCACCGCTTGCCCTTTAGCCAGCAAGCATCAATGATTGCGTTTTGCAGGTCACGTATTAATGCGCAGTCAATCTTCATGCCTGAATTGAAAACATCCAAACGCTGGTATTTGGAGTTCCGAGAAAAGTTCCGCAAAGGCGAACTCAAAAGCGAGGAAGATGATCGGGAAGAAGGCAGCGAGGACGAGTCAAAAAAACTCGATCCCGATAAAAAGGCCACACGCCGAGGATATTTAGGCAGCTACGTCCGCCGACTCTGGCCGCATTGGAAAATGGTCCTGGTGTTGACGTTTCTCGCCATCGCCGTCTCGACGCTGGAAATCATCCAGCCACTATTTATTCGCTACATTTTTGACGACATCTTGCTATCCGAGCAGGAGCCGATCGCCAAGATCTGGCATCTAAACCAAATCGGTCTGTTGTTCCTCGGCTTGGTGATCGCGACCAGAATTCTGGGCATCTTTCGTAGTTGGAATCAACGATTACTCAATGAACGAGTGATTCTGACGTTGCGGCGAGCTCTGTTTGATCGGCTATTACGGTTGCCGCTGGACAAGCTGTCGGACATGAAAATCGGTGGCATTATTTCGCGCCTTACCGATGACATTAACAAGACCACTGGGCTGCTGCAGATGGCGGTGATTTCGCCGGGTGTCGCTGTTTTGCGCTTGCTGATCGCGATGGTCATTTTGTTTGTTATCAACTGGAGGCTCGCGTTAACGGCCCTGGCCGTGATTCCACCCATCATGCTGCTGTCGATGATCGCGATTCGCCGTATCCGCCCAATTTATCGCGCGATTCGGAAAAACGTTTCACGAGTCGACGGCCGTGTGGGTGAAGCATTTCAAGGGATTCGTGCAGTTCGCGCCTTTGGCGGCGAACATCGGGAGGAGCGCGAATTCACAATCGGCCATCATGCAACAACGCGGATGAGAATGTTCGCGGCGCGACGCGAAATCATCGTGTGGAGTACATGGGGATTTATCATCGCGCTCAACTCGGTCGTCGTAACCTGGGCTGGAGGCTATTGGTACATTCAGGGCCAAGCGAAGATTGGAGACATTGTTGCGTTTCAGGTTTATGTTTTGTATTTGCTCAATCCGATCTGGCAGATTGTCGAGTCACTGACTGAGTTGCAAAGGTCGCTGGCATCGATGGAACGCGTCTTCGAAGTACTCGAATCGCCGATCGACAAACCCGATCAACCTAACGCGATTCAAGCACCAAAAGAAGTTGACACATTTCAATTCGAAAACGTCTGGTTTGCCTACAATGAAGGAACCGAAGTCATCCGCGATATCAATCTGACCGTTGAGGGAGGTACTGTTGTCGCCTTGGTCGGGAAAAGCGGTGCCGGCAAGACAACGGTTACGGATCTCGTTGCGCGTTTCTATGACCCCACGCGAGGGCGAATTACGCTCAACGGCCTCAACATCAAAGATTACCGATTGGATTCCTATCGGGAGCTGTTAGGAGTCGTCCAACAAGAGGTCTTTCTGTTCGACGGAACGGTTTTTGAGAACATTGCGTATGCCAACCGTGATGCCACCCTGGCAGAAGTCCAGGCGGCGGCCGTACAAGCCAATGCGCACGAGTTCATCGTCGACCTTCCAGACGGTTACGAGTCGATCATTGGTGAGCGAGGTGTCAAACTCTCGGGCGGTCAAAGACAACGACTTTCCATCGCGAGAGCCTTGCTCGCCAATCCACGGATCTTGATCCTCGACGAAGCGACCAGCAACCTCGATACTGAGAGCGAGCAGTTGATTCAACAATCGATGACGGAACTACTCCGAGATCGGACCACGTTTGTGATCGCTCATCGCCTTTCCACCATTACCCATGCCGATATGATTGTGGTCATCGACGACGGTCAGATTGTAGAAACCGGGACTCACAACTCTCTCATGCACAAAGACGGTACATACGCCGACATGGTTCGTCGCCAACACGATTCGGTGAGTTTGATCTAGTTGATATAGTTGATTGCGGCAAAAATTGACAGGATGATTTAGGACAGAATAATTGGGGTTGAATTATCACGGCGGATTAAATCCGGTATCGATAAAGGGGTTTTAGGGGGTTTCTGTCGGGCCTTTCGTTTAACCGCGTGCCCATCGGGCCGCGTTTTTTCAATCCAAACCCGCGGGGCGTTGCCCCAATGAATGGCACTTACTTCAGTTCCAAACTCTCCCAAGTTTGGGAGAGGTCGACGTCTCAGCGTCGGGTGAGGGTTGTTGATTCCGCAAGGAATCTTTTCGTTTCACTCTCTGGGACCCATAGAAGGGTGTCGAGTCGCCGTAAGTTCAGTGCATTCGGCGTTGCCCACGTGGTTAAACGATGCATCTATATCATCTTGGTCTTGATAAACACGAATGCAGAAAGCCACGCCCATTAAAGACAAAGGCCTCAAGAACTAATAAAATTATCCTGTCCGAAATTATCCTGTCGATTCTGGTAACAGTGGAGGCTCACTTGAAATCGTATTTCACATTAACGACGATCGCCACGATATTGGCCTTCTCCCCTGCCCTGTTGGCTCAGGATTTTGAAACAGCCAAACTGGCCAATTGGCATCAATGGCGAGGCCCGACCGCGAATGGCGTTTCCAGGGTAGCCGATCCACCGTTGACTTGGGATGAACAAACTAACGTCAAATGGAAAGCGACCATTCCGGGCGAAGGCAGCTCGACACCAATCATCTGGGACGAAAACGTGTTTGTGCTTTCGGCGATTGTGACGGATCGCAAACCCGTGACTGCCACCGTGCCAAGTGAAGGTGCAATACCCAAACCACCTTCGACGATTGTAGAGTTTGTCGTGTCGAACCTTGATCGGGCCACCGGCAACGTGAAATGGAAGAAGATCGTTAACGAGGAAGCTCCTCACGAGGGCCGTCACAAGTCAACGACCTATGCAGCTGCGTCACCCACGACCGACGGTAAACTTCTCTATGCCTCGTTTGGATCCCATGGCGTTTATTGTCTGACATTTGCCGGTGAAATCGTCTGGCATCGCGATCTGGGAAACATGCGAACGCGACGCGGCTGGGGGGAAGCCGTTTCTCCGGTCGAGCACGACGGGCATCTGGTCGTTAATTGGGATCAGGAAGACCAATCAAAAATCTTCGTGCTTGATTCGGCAACGGGTCAAATCAAATGGGAGGATGAGCGCGATGAGCCAACGACTTGGGCAACTCCTTTGGTGGTTGAACATCAAGGCAAGACGCAACTGATCACCAATGGCACCAACAAACTCCGCAGTTACAACCTGGAAACAGGAAAGCTTATCTGGCAATCGCGTGGCACGACGCTCAACGCCATTCCCAGTCCCGTTCTGGATGGAACGAATGTGATTTGCATGGCGGGCTATCGTGGCAATTCAGCGATCTCAATTTCACTCGATTCGACGGGGCAAACAAACCCGGACAGGCTCAACTGGCAATTCAATCGGGACACGCCCTATGTGCCTTCACCCTTGTTAGTCGACGGCCGGATTTTCTTTACCAAGGCCAACCAGGCGATTCTCAATTGTCTGGACGCAAAAACGGGTGAGCCGATTTACGAACTCACGCGGTTGCCCAATCTCAAGAACATGTACGCTTCACCCGTCGCGACGAAAGACCGGATTTATTTTGCTTCTCGAGAAGGAGTCACCTTGGTCATCGAGAACGGCCCTAAATTCAAGGTTCTCGCCACCAACAAGATCGCCGAGGGCATCGATGCTTCTCCGGCTATTTCCGGAAACCAACTTTTTTTGAGAAGCAAAACGAGCCTGTACTGCCTTGAGGAATCGACCGTCGTAGAATAGCCCGGCTCCCAAAGATTTACTCTTTGGATCTAGGCCATGAGTCGAGAATTTGCTCGCTCACGTTCCAGCAGGCCCGCGCAAAATTGGTAAAATTGTTTATTCTTTATTATCAAGATTTTGTCTTCGAATTTATTCGCAGGCGCATGGCCGATGCATGAAATCGCTTTAGATTTGTTGATCCTGCTCGCCGGTATTTGGCTGGTTGCGGTCACGCTGCGCCCCTTG
>JAHEJI010000119.1 GCA_024638965.1 Planctomycetaceae bacterium | reverse complement strand
GCGCCGTATGCCAGCTGTTTCATTGAGTTAAGCTTTTCCTGCTGTAGCCGACAATGAAACTCGGTTTGTTTTTCGGCGGAATTGTATGCCAATTCAAAAACGGACTCAGCCAGGTTTCGTCGTGCGCAAACTTGGGTCGTTCGTGTCTGTTTGCAACCCGTTTGAAAGTGCTTACCCTTGATCTCTGTTCCGAGCACTTTTTTAATCCAGGAGTTCGCGGCTCTTCGTTTTTGATTGGGTACCAATCGAAGCATTGCGACAAGCGATTTTCGTAACTGTTTGTTACCCTGCGGGATTACAAACGGTTCAGCCGCACGAAGAAACCTGCGCACCCATTTTTTGTTCCCACCATCTTCGGCAGAACGGCTCCAGCCCTGGTGCAACTGGTGGAACTGATCAACCCCCCATTCGCCAAACCAGGCGATCAGTTCCGGCGCAGATTTGGGCGACCGTTGATGGTTCCGATAAAACTCATGGCAACAGTAAATCAGAAGTGTAGGTGATTGTTTGAGTAAACCAGGGAGGTCTTCCGGTCTGTTGCCCAGCGCGATCGCCAAACGAATCAACAACTTCTCGGTACAGGGCAGTTGTACCAATTGATGATTCACGACGATTTCTGGCAAAAAACGAACTGCATTCACAGCAAAGCTACGCTGTTAAATTGATCCGGTAGAGAAAAAGAGACTGCAAGCCAATACCTGCAGCTTCTAAATATTCGAATTCTGCGATCTTGGCGAGCCTGATTTGCAAAAAACCGCAATCTAGGAGCTAGTGCGTGTCGCACGGACGTACAGCGGTCGTGGCGCTCTGATGCGGGTACAACCGACGAAAAGACGCCAAACTTAAACCAAACGCGCTCTAACCCGCCGCCACGTTTTCCATTTCCAGCATTTCGCAGCAGCGTTCGACCAATTTTTCGACCTCAAACGGCTTACTCATAAAGTCGTCCGCTCCAACCGCACGAAGATCGGCGATCTTGTCTTGCTCAACCATTCCAGAGATACAAATGATCTTGACGGATTTCATGGTTGGATCCATGCGAACCCGCTGGCAAACTTCTTTACCGTTGATATCGGGTAGCATGATATCAAGCACGACGATATCAGGCCGAAACTCTTTGACCAGCATGCCAGCATCAAAGCCGTTATTAGCTGTTTTGATGTCAAATCGAGAATCCGCAGCAAACGAATCGCTCATCAATTCCACCAGTTCGACATCGTCGTCGACGATCAGCACTTTTCGCTTACCGCTTTCAAGTGCGTCGGTTGGAATACCGTTTTCTTTCATGAAAGAATAAAGCAGTTCGCGAGGAATTCTTCGAAATCGGCTACCGGGAACGCGAAATCCCTTCAGTGAGCCATTATCGAAACAACGGATAATCGTCTGTTGGCTCACTTTACAAATTTTGGCAGCTTCGCCAGTCGTAAAGACTGTCTTCGTAGTCATAACTATCCTCTCCCTAGGAAGTCGGTATGCGGCGATACCAAAAAGTGGATCCTGATGATTGTTGTGTCCGCGTTCGACTCATAAACGGTGAATTGAAATATCGCCCAGAAGTTGGAAACTTCCGAAAATCTGTGCGATACGTAGACGCGTCAGACTACGGCGCCTACTGCAACAGACAACTTCGACCACCCCACCGAGCTTGCCGAAACTGCCAATGCGACGAATTATATAGCCCCTGAGAAACTGGTCAAGATGAATCGAGTTGACGTAAGTCGCAACCATTCAACAACTTATCAATCGGCAGTCTTCAAATAACAATTTTTTCTAACTTACGTAGTTCCACATCTAATATTCAAAGCTCGCATTTAAAGAATCCAACCGTTTCGCTATATTTCCGCACCATTTTTTCTTTTGATTCGGACGAATGACCATTTCGACTGGCGTATTGGTTTGATGATTCAACGAAATAACAATCAAAATCGGGAACACGCATTTCCCAAGGTGATGGCTCGCGTCGTATCTTGGGCGTTAGCCGGATTGTGTATTTTGGCCTGTGGGTGTGGGACAACAACCCAGCGACTTGCGACAGAACAATTGCTTATCTCAGATGCGGTTGACGAGGCGATCAGCCAAATCGATTTTGACAACCTTCGATACCAGAAGGTTTTTCTTGATACGACGTACCTACAGCCCATCAAAGGTGTGGGGTTCGTAAATGCGGAATACATCATTAGTTCCCTTAGACAGCAGTTGACAGCCGCACGCTGTCTAATCCAGGAGGACCGAGAAAAGGCGGACATCATCGTTGAACCCCGAGTCGGTGCGCTTGGCACGAATGGTCATGAGGTAACTTACGGGATCCCACAAAATTCGGCAATTTCCACAGCTGCAGCCGCTTTTTCAAGTTCGCCCATTCCGTCCGTCCCCGAAATTTCTTTTGGGCGAAGCGATGCCCAATCCGGAATCGCGAAAATCATCGTTTTTGCTTTTGACAAGGAAACCAAACAACCTGTTTGGCAATCAGGCATCGCCAGGGCGGAAAGCAACAGCAACAATACCTGGGTATTGGGCGCAGGCCCTTTTCAAAAAGGCTCCATTCACGATAACGTTCGATTCGCAGGGAAAAAAATTAAGAAACCGCCGATGGCTGGGTCATTTCAACACGCGACCAATGAGCCACCTCCAGAATTCATTAATCTGGATTACGACGAACCACACATTTTCGAGCGGCCGCTGAAAATCCCGAAGACCAAGGAATCACTAGTCGTTGACAAAACTGAAGATCCGGAAGTTCAAGCGGCCAGTTATCGAGAAAAAGCCGACCCGGCGACGGGGGACAGTCCTGACAACTGACAACTGACTCGTCTATTGGACCAATTCCGTCTCCGTTGGCTTTTCAACCTGCTGCTTACCAGCAGGGTTTGGTTTTTCCAGATTGGTAGAGGGATCATTCGAATTCGGGCAGCCAACTAATGAGACGACGAAAAACGCCATTCCAATCAACGCAAATGCTTTTCGACACATAACGTTACACCAAATGAGAGAGTGAAATACAGGCCCATCATTCGAGGACCAAATAGTCCGATGAAATGATGAGCATTTGGTTTACGTCCCGTGGCGAATCGTTGTTCTTGGTTGGATCGGCACTCTCACGTTAGTCCAATTATTGGGTGGGCCCAGATAGTGGACGTTCTTTGGCAGAATGAGTTGCGATGATGGCCGATTACCAGAATTATGGTTGTTCTTGGACTCAAACGTTCAAATCATCCAAAACGTGGGGTTTTCCGCAAAACAAATTACTTGAAACCGTTTTCAGTTTGCCTTTTGATTCTTGACTATTCAGCTCTCCCCTAATCATAATTAACTCTGATTTTGAAACCGATCTCAAAATGTCGGTTGAATGTCGTCAATGATCCATGACGAATATTTGTCCACAATTTCTTCCGGGGAGTCGCAACTATGAAATTCAGTTTATCCAAAATGTTAACTGCGGCGCTTGTTGTCGCCGTAATGTCAATGAGTTCTGATTCGGCGAACGCTGACCTTACAGTCGGAGTCGGCAACAGTTCATCACCTTGGCTCGGATTCATGAACGTATTTGACTTGAATTCTGATCCCTTTAATATTAATCCATCGAATGCTTACGATGGTGGTTTCGTGTTTGGCAGCGGGTGGGGAGTTCCGGATCTTGTTGCGACATTCGACGACACGAACAACAAGTTAACTCTTAGTCCCAACACGATTGGCGATCCGGATCCATTCTGGTATCAGGGTGGCGGTGGCCCCGGTGCATTGGGGAACAAAATCATGGATGCGAATCTGTTTCAGCAATTTGACCAAGGTGGGTTTTCGGGCGAAATCCTGACCTTCCAAGGAACGGTTCTTGCTGATACCTTCACGGGTGCGCACTTTACTGAGGTGTTCATTAAGGAATTTGACGCTGGTTTCGGTCTGCTAAACGAAACGCGATTTCTTGTTGATGGTCCTGGCGCTTTTTCGATCAGCCAGGCAATTTCTGTCAACACAGACCATTTCGTCCAGTATGGTTTTGCCACGGTTGGACAAAACGTTTGGGTTACCGATACGGAACCGTTTGGTAACGTTATGATCGCTACCATTCCTGAACCGAGCAGCTTGGTTTTCTTGGGTCTGGGTGTTGTCGGCATGATAGCTCGACGTCGTCGCTAGTTTGCGATCTCAAATTCGAATTGTAAAAGGGCATCGTTTGGTGCCCTTTTTTTGCGCCTCATTGGAGAAGTTGTGATTTTTATTTTCGCAGCGGTGTCATCGTGAACGGAAGCAGGGGGATGAAGGCTCAACGCCGATCTAACGAGATTCTTCAGTCACAAACTCCTTCACAATGACATTCGGACGGACCGCGTCTTCTCGGCGAGATTTATTTCGTCGTTTGGGCTTTGCCTTCCAGATGCAACATGACCATTGCGATGTCAGCGGGTGTTATGCCGCTAATCCGCTGAGCCTGATCGAGGCTGGCTGGCCGAAAACGAGAGAGTTTTTCTTTTGCCTCGCGTCGCAAATGCGCCAGATTTTCGTAGTCGAAGTTTTCCGGAATTCGCTTTTTGGCCAAACGTTTGTGCTTATCAATGGTTAGCTGCTGCCGGGCGATGTATCCTGAGTATTTAACGTCGTAGACGACCTGTTTTTGAATCTCGCTTGAAACCTCGGCCAAATCCGGCATGGCGTCCACCAGATCCTGCCATTGAGTTTCAGTTCGCTTAAGCAACTTTTCCAATGACACTTCACCAGCCCGGTTCTTTTGGAGTTTGGTAATCGTCTCGGCAACTGCGGAAACTTTTTTATCAAGGCGTCGAATGCGTTCATCACTAACCAGCGAGAGTTCCGCCGCCAACGGGGTCAATCGGCGATCTGCGTTATCCTGTCGCAGCAGTAACCGATATTCGGCACGACTGGTGAACATCCGGTAAGGTTCGTCGACGCTACACGTTACAAGGTCATCGATAAGCACGCCGATGTAGCCTTGATCGCGATCAATCACCAGCGATTGGTTGCCGTCAAGTTTCAAAGCTGCATTGGCGCCCGCGATCAAGCCTTGAGCTCCAGCCTCTTCATAACCGGTCGTTCCATTGATCTGACCCGCAAAGTAAAGCCCGTCGACCGTTTTCGTCTCCAGCGTTTGTCGCAATTGGTCTGGCGGACAAAAGTCATACTCGACGGCATATCCATATCTCATGATTTGCGCATTTTCGAGCCCGGGAATCAGCCGAAACATCTGGTCTTGAACGTCGCGCGGCAAACTGGTCGACACTCCGTTAACATAAACCTCGAGCGTGTTACGACCTTCCGGTTCTAAAAACAGTTGATGTCGTTCTTTTTCGGCGAACCGAACCACTTTGTCTTCGATTGAGGGACAATAGCGCGGACCGCTGCCGTGAATCTGTCCGCTATACATGGGAGCCCGATGTAGGTTGTTTTCGATTAATTTGTGAACATCGGGGTTGGTGTAAGTGATCCAGCATGGGACCTGTTCCAGCGAAAATTTATCCGTCAAGAACGAAAAGGGTTGGGGTTCGTTATCTCCTGGCTGAATTTCTGCTTTGCTGTAGTCAATCGTGCGACCATTCAGACGTGGAGGGGTCCCGGTTTTGAAACGCTCCAATCGAAATCCGAGTCGCGAGAGTGCACCGCTGATTCCTTGAGTCGTCCCTTCGCCAGCTCGACCACCTGCCGTTTTTGCTTCGCCGGTATGCATCAGGGCCGAAAGAAATGTCCCCGTCGTCAACACGACTGCAGGAGCCCGATACTGGGCTTCGCCACGAACGACCACGCCGACAATTCGAGGACGACCGCCAATCTCCTCGGTGATCAGGTCTTCAACCATTTCCTGTCGCAGATCCAGATTGTCCTGGCTTTCTACTTTGGCTTTGATCCAGTTCTGATAGCCCTTTTTGTCAGCCTGGGCTCGCGGGCTGTGCATGGCGGGGCCTTTGCGCATGTTCAGCATGCGAAACTGAATGCCCGTCGCATCAATCGCCTGCCCCATAATTCCGCCCAGCGCGTCAATTTCTCGAACCAGATGACCTTTGGCGACGCCACCGATCGCCGGATTGCAGCTCATCTGCCCGACGGTATCGAGGTTCGTTGTCAAGAGAGCGACTTTTGTCCCCAACCGCGCAGCCGCCATCGCCGCTTCGGTTCCCGCGTGCCCGGCACCGACGACGACAATGTCATAGTCATATTTGATTGCGTTTTTGCTCATCCAGACCAAATTTTACGGTAATTGGCTTTTCGAGGTAACTTGCCAAATTCAAAGTCCGGAGATTATGCAAAAAAGTTCACTGGAGCCGTTTACGTGTTGTGTTCAAGAATAATTTGGACACTTGGAATTATGTTCGGGAGGACAAAGCTCCTGCTGAGCCGATAATTGCCTGGCAGTTTCAGCTCGGCCGGAGCCTCGCCCTCACAATATCGCGACTAAGAATTGATTCGATCTAAAACGCAACCTACGACTGATCTTGACCCACGTTAGGACAACTGATATCGCAGCACCCGTCGTGTTGACATTTCCCCCGTCAAGATCGTCTGGAGTTGCTTGATGAACGTGCAAATTCGATTTCTTCAGTCTATGGTACTCGTCATTGTTATGGCCATCAGCCTTTCCTCAACGGCCCAAGTCTTACTGCCGCAAACGCGAGGGCAGTATAACGACACAATCCCATCGACAATGGATTCGTTTGGCGTCCCGGAAATGGCGAACCGCACTGACCCGGTTCTGACCCAGACGATTGACTTGGGCAAAACCATTCGCCGCTATGCAGAGCTCAAACAGATATCGCTCGAAGACGCTCGCTTGAAAACATTGCTATTCCTGGGAATGAGTCCTCGAATCAAGACAGTACACGCGGCTCATGAGAATCCGACTTTTGAAAATATCGGCGAAGATCGCTACCAAGTCACTGCGCTCAAGTCATTTTTTGATGCACTTCCGGCGATGCAGTTGTGCCTGGAACTTGGCAAGAAGCAGGTATTCATCTCTTGTCGAATGATCTCGATTGATCCGAAACAGTCAAAACGATTGAACGCTTTTATTACGCCGGGTTCTGCCGAAGTCTATTGCGCGAAAATGCCTGATGTCACCCCCATCGCAACCGTCAAAACTGATTTCGCGGACGACCCGAACATCAAAACTTTTGTTTCGTCCTCAACGGTAGTTCGCAAGAACACGCCGGTGACGACAGGATCGCTGTCGCAAGAGAATCTTGAAAAACTAAAGACCTATTTGAAGACAACAAACACAGAAGCCAACTTTGCCCCAAACATCATTGCGTTTCCAAGTCAGCTTGCAACGATCTCTGATGCCTCTCAACGACCGTTCGTAGTTGGGCTGGAAGCCGTTCATGGAGAATTCAAACGTATTGGAATGCAGCCTGTAATCCAGGCAATCGAAGACGGTATCACCATTCGGCTCAGGGCAATTCCTCGCGACGGCCAAGTTCAACTGTTCAGCGATATCGCCCTGAGTGAAGTCGGTGAAGTCCATACTCTTACGTTTGCCAGTTCCGGCGAAGACAACCAGCAAGCCATTCAAGTACCCGAACACAACCTTCGCCAAATTCACCTTTCCACTCTGCTGGATGCCGATACCGCGATTCTGATCGATCCGAACTTCATTCAGAAAGAGAATTCACACAGCAAGAAAACCTCAAACCGAAAGAAAACGATATTCATTTTTCAAGCCAAAATGATTGACATGAACTAGAACGCGCGACGTTGGTTTGGGCGACTCACTTTAGAAAAGGAATAGACGCATAATTCTTGTAGGCCCGAAGGGTCGGCCCCATGCCAGCCCAGGGCATCGCCTGGGAAATGTTCGAATAACGACATCAAGCCCCGAACGGGGCGGCTCTAAACAGCGCCTAGGAAAGCCCCGTTGGGCCTTGACGCGGTGATGGTAATTCGGTTGCCCAGGCCGTTGGCACCGTTGACCTGGGCTGACATAGGATCGCTCCGTTGGAGCTGACTTAGAACATGCGTTGCGGTTAAACGAATCAGGCAAAAAGCAAATCCGAAACTATCCCACGACCAACCGCGACGTTTACTCACCCGATTGTTGCGCCCGAAATGCGGCGGGCAGATAATCAAGAATGTCGGTCGCGATCAAGGAAGCCTGCCCCAGATCCTTGGCGCCCAAATCACCCGCAAGCCCGTGCAACTGAACGCCCAGCCTGGCCGCCTCGAGTGGCGCCATCCCCTGGCCGGCTAAAGAAGCGATGATTCCCGTCAGCACATCGCCGGAACCCGCCGTAGCCATGCCCGGATTACCAGTTGTGTTGTGTTGGTTTTGTTTACCGTCGGTGACAAGAGTTCGATGCCCCTTCAAAACGAGCGTCAGATTTGCCGAGGCCGCTAGTTCTGTGGCCCGAGCTTCGAGTACCTCTCGATCGGTCGTATCCTTTAAACCATCCAGCCGTTGAAATTCGCCAGGATGGGGCGTCAACACTCGCAACCCTTCGTGATTGGAAAGATCGATGTCGGCATCGGCCAGGTTGTTGAGCCCGTCGGCATCAACGACGACGGGTAGCGGAAGTTGAGCGTACAACAATGACACAATTTTCTGCAATGATTTACTTCGCCCGATGCCAGGCCCGATCGCAACAACATCCGCCCATTCGCACCTGTCCAATAGTTCGTCGAAAGCGTCCTTGGAAAATTTACCTTTTGAATCCGGCATCCCAACCGTCATATAGCATGGGGAGAACGCAGCAACCTGGGCATGTTGATTGGCTGGGGTTGCGACAACGACCAAACCGCTGCCGGCTCGCAAAGCGCCCATCCCGGAAAGACAAACCGCACCGCCCATTCCGTGAGAACCGCCGATCACCAGCACGCGTCCGAAATCGCCTTTATGAGCATTGATGTCACGAGAGGGCAGGGCAGACGCGACTGGCGGTTTTGAACTTTTTGACTCAGTGCCGCCGGACGCCTCAGGGTCATTCGTGACAAAGACTTGATCGCAAAATTGCTCCAGCGAGATTCGGCCAGCCCGAAATTGTTTGGCAGCTTGTTGAAATTGATGTCGATTCATATGAAAGCTTTTGGGGACAAAGATCGAACCTTGTCCGATGTTACTAGTCCGATGCTTGAACTACAATGTGCGGCTTCGGTTTTGACCTTGTTTTACTTCACGAAATTGGAAAGTCGTAAGACGGGTTGCATTTTGACTTTAGCTTTGAAAAGGCAGTCTCGATGGAATCTGGTCCAAATCATCTCTGTGATGATTTCAATCGCTACCACGGCAGGCAGAGGCTCGTATAATCAGGAAGATGCCAAATGGACTAGGACAACGCCACTTTCTCGTTAAACCGCGTGCCCATCGGGCCGCGCGGGGCGTTGCCCACGCGGTAACGACTTGCTCGTTTTGAGCTATGACAAACGTTTGCAAAAAATTGCATAATCCAAGTCAGGTATTCACATTCCAGGGTCGCAGACCGAGACAACACAGAACGACGCCTCGAGAACGCTAATCAATGTATCTTCTCGAAAATCCGGTTTTGCAACGTGAGTTGTTAGTCAATTTGCGGATGGGGCGTGCCTTTATTTTGATGCTCGTGTATCAAGTCATTCTGGCTGCGGTTGTCTACTTTGCCTGGCCGGCCGACAACATCAAGCTCGACCTGACGGAAAACCCGGAATCAACCCGTCGACTCGTCGATCTCCTGTTTCTAGGGCAGTACATTCTGGCTTCACTGATGGCGCCGAGTTTCGCCGCCGGAGCGGTAACTGGCGAAAAAGAACGCAAGACTTACGAAATGTTATTGGCCAGCCCGTTGCGGCCGGAAGCGATCGTGATGGGCAAGCTGGTCGCCGCGCTGACACATCTGGCCATCCTGATTTTTGCATCGCTGCCAATCGTGATGCTCTGTTTGCCACTGGGTGGCGTTCACCCCTCTGAGGTGTTTGCGGCTTACCTGGCGTTAATTGCCAGTGTGATTACATTTGGCATGATCAGTGTTGCCTGTAGCAGTTTTTTTTCACGGACCAGCGCTGCACTCGTGGTCTCGTATTTGTTGATTCTACCACTTGCGCTCATGGGTGTCCTGTTTTGGCAATCGCTCAGCCAATTTGGCGAAACCCGATTCAAACTGGCGGTGACGATTCTGCCCGGCATTGCAGCCGCAATCTCGATGACACTTTTTTACTTGACCAGTGCCCGACTGCTTTACCCGCCAGACGTTGGCAGTGAAGGCAAAGAGGTTGTCGACTTGGAACAAGAAGCGGCGCAAGCCATCGGACTGGTGATTCAGCGGGATCAGTTTCCTGACCGGCTGTTCGCCCCACCCAAGCGGGAGACGTTAATGGATGACGGGACGAACCCCGTTTACGACAAAGAGATGCGGAGCGAGATTTTTGGTCAAGGCACCTTGATGCTGCGGCTCGCGATTCAGATTAGCATGCTGCTGGCGATTCCGTTAATGGCGTTGTTTCTGTATATCTTTCGCCATCTCGCGCCGTGGTACATTTCATACGTCGTGCTTTTTAATATTCTGGTCGGCCCCGTGTTCTCAGCCGGAAGTGTGACAGGTGAACGTGAACGACAGACGTTGGATTTGCTGTTGACCACGACGATCACACCGTGGCAAATCCTGTGGGGCAAATTGATCTCGGGACTTCGCGTTTCCAGCGTGTTGACTTCTTTTCTGTTGTGGCCGGTATTCCTGGCCTTGTTAATGGTTCAGGATTACTGGACCAACGTACCAACGATAATTGCTTACGTAATAATTTTTGCCTTGACCTGCACGACGAGTGCAATGCTGGCGTTGTTTTGTTCGACTCTCTTTAAGAAGACAACGGTCAGTCTGACGGTAACCTACATGGTGATTCTGGGGCTTTATCTTGTCCCATTGGCGACCAACTTTTTTGCGACCACGTATTTCCCGGGAACGCCGGCCACGGACTACGTTTACGCGTCGACCGTCACAAGTCCGTTTGCTGCCGCGTTTGAATTTCCGATTTATATGCCCGAGACGACAGGCGAAGGCTCACGTTGGAGTCGCAACACCAGCGGACGATCAGTCTTGGGATATCCGCTTCACGACTTAAGACACTTTGGTGGCTATCTATTGTTCACGGTCCTGTTTAACCTCACGATGTTCGGACTGAGCATCTGGATGTTCAACTCGCGTTGGCGGGTCTCAACATCAATTCAATGACACTTTTACGTTTCATTTATGGGTTTATCTTCATGACGTCTCTTTATCGAATCGCTTGGCTGATGGTGCTCGGAGTGTTCTCTCTGTCGCCAGCTGTAAATTCCAATTCGTACTCTGTTCTCGGACAGGACAGGGACGTTAACGAGCAACAAGCTCAAGACGCAGAGAGCACGGATGACGAGAAACCAAAAATCCCGAAATCCGTTGAAATCTACATGGGGCGTAGAGTCGCGCAGACGATGCATTTTACTGGTGCAGAATGGCTGATACGAGACGAGCGTGAACGCGAAGAAAGATGCTCATTGATGTTAGCCAATCTCGGCATCAAGGCCGGGATGAACATTTGTGATATGGGATGCGGCAATGGATTTTACTCGCTTCAGATGGCTCAGTTGACAGGCAAAAACGGTTATGTGGTCGCTGTTGACGTGCAACCTGAAATGCTTGGCTATTTGCGCGAACGGATGGAAGGGCAGGGGGTGGATAACGTGATTCCTATTCTTGGCTCGTTTCATGATCCGCGTCTGCCACCGAAAATGATCGATTTGATTTTGCTGGTGGACGTTTATCACGAGTTCTCGCACCCGCAGCAAATGTTGGCCGCGATGCGCCGCAGCCTCAAACCAGATGGCCTGATTGTGATGGTCGAGTATCGGGCTGAAGACAAGTCGGTTCCGATCAAACCGCTTCACAAAATGAGCAAGAAACAAGTCAATAAAGAATTGACGGCAAACGGGTTCAAGCTCGTAAAGGAGTTCGACGGCTTGCCCTGGCAACACATGATGTTCTTCGGCAAAGATGGCGATGGAGAGTCAACCGCTACCGAAGATCCTCAAGAGTAAGAGCCCCGTAGTTCCGTCTCCTGGAACAATCGACGTAAGTCGTTGACCAATCAATACTAACCCGACGCGCAAAAGTGAGGAACAGCGACCGTGTCCTCGCTTGCGCGTGTCGGGCTTGTTTGAGTTGTATACTACTACCGTTCAAAAAGACTTATCTCCGAACTTCTCCTGTTCAAAGCTGAACGCGGCTCTATGAGCAACCGCTATTAGACTGCAAAAACAAAAGGCTCAACCGGTCTTCCATCATTCAAACGGAGCTATCGGATCAATTACCCGTAAAAAAATCGCCGAAGCTAAATGAAAACAAGATTATGTTTGGGTTAATCAAAATACCGACGGGTAAGAAGTTCACCGCTAAGGATGCGAAACCGGGTGCTGGATGGAAGCATCACCGAACAGGGTCGTCCTTTCTTCGCAATGGAGTATGTCAAGGGTGTGCCTTTGACCAAGTATTGTGACGAAACAAGGCTGACCGTTCAGAAGCGATTAGAGTTGTTTATTCCGATTTGCAAAGCCGTTCAACACGCACAGCAAAAGGGAATCGTTCATCGTGACCTGAAGCCAGGCAATATCCTCATCTGCCTGTACGACGGCAAACCGGTGCCCAAAATCATTGACTTTGGCCTGGCAAAAGCAATGCATCAATCACTAACGGAGCGAACGCTTCATACGTCTCATGGAATGATGGTGGGAACCCCTCTCTACATGAGCCCTGAGCAGGCCGAACGTAACAACCTCGATGTCGATTCACGAACGGACATCTATTCACTGGGTGTGATCCTGTATGAACTGTTGACCGGGACAACGCCGCTTGAGCGGGCGTCCCTGAAACAAGCGGCGGCTGCGGAAGGCCAGTCTTGGAAAAAACTATATCAAGCTCTGGAATATGAAGACGAAGCGCGGGCTCGTTGCGATTCCGCATCGCAGTCCATACCCGTTCGCCCACATCCGTTTTGAGGCCGACGACGAAATACTGATTGCCCACGACTTGGTCGGTGAGTCGTGGACCAAGCTTCAATCGCGAATCCAGATCTGGCGTATTAGTCCCGAGATTGAATCGACGGAATCGAAATTGGAGTGAAATCTCGCAAAGGCTCCGTTCGCATGTGGTACTAACTCACCCCGTTTTTGGCATGGAGTAGAAATTAACGTTTTTCAAATTCCCATACGTTTTTCGGATAGCCCAAACCATGGTCAAAAAACGTCGGAATTAGGTTTTGGGACAGATGGAGGCGAAATCGGCGGCAATACATTAGTTTTGCCCCATCAATCCAAGGTTTACCGGGACGGAAGTCCGGCCTCTGAATCATCCATTAGTTGCGATTTCAGGCGTTTTTCCCGGTCGGCTGAATCCGCCGACGAGCCGATCGTTTGATTTGTTTACAGGATAAAAAAAAGTATTGCCAGGAATGCGGCAATGAAATCTAGTCAATTGCGGTTTGCGTTCTGCTGGTTTGGCCAGTCCTGATAGTTATCAGTGCAATCTCCGTGGCTAGGATAACCGAATGATGCCTCGACTACCACGCCATTTGTATATCACTCAAAAACCGACCGTTTGATAACTCCGATACACTCGCTGCCTGTATTGTGACCGACGCCGACAAACCCGGATGACATCGTTGTGAGCTGACTCTTGATAGCACCGCGTTCAGCGTCCGATAACACGGATTTGCCGCATTGCCGCGGCTTTGTCGTCATAAAATCGTTGGGTGGTTTCGGTCGATAGCTTCATTAACGTTGCCAGGTTGATCAGGCCGCGGACGCCTTCCTTCTTTGGCAACGTGGGTGATCGTTGGTATGATATTTGGCGCGCCACGTTTTCGGCTTCGATTAGAAAAAGCGTCGGCAAATCCTTCCGTTGGCAGACACGAGGCCACGATGAACCACTTGTTGCTGCGATACGACGGCACCGATGTTCCATATGACATTTGCGATGCCCATTTTGATGTTGTTGGTGATGCGTTCGATTTTTGCATTGAACTTGAACTTGCTGATCAAGACAATGAGGACGTACCACGCGAAGTGATGATTCGCCTCACGAATCTTGAGCGCACAAACGGAACAGACACCCTGCACGTGCGGGCACAGAATGATTTCTGCAGCGCAGATTACTACGACCGCCCGAACGCGTTTGTCTATAGCGGGTTCCATCATTCACACGTATCGGCATGGGTCGATCTTCAGTCGAATGATGAGTCGGAGTTAGTTGCGCAGATTCGGGTTGTAACTGACGACGTGGACCGTTACGACGAGCGTGCGCGTGATAACAGTATCGCCGGCACGTGTAAGTTTGCTCGCAAGCCGAAGAGCGAAATGTGGGGCCCTTAGCAGTGTCTGCTAACAATGCACGGCTCAGAGGCCGCGCCGCCCGTCGCATACGTCCTTCCAAAAATTGTCCAGTCAACTCGTTGATTTGCTTGATCCGCCGAGTTTCTGCCTCAAGTAACAAACAACCCCTTGATGGTCGCCGAAGCAACAAGTCACACCGATTACGGCCTACCATCCTTGAAAAACCCTCGTCGTGTTAACATAACAATGAGCGAAAACCGCACTCGAACACAATCCGGGAATTACAATCGATTTAATCGGCTCGATGAAGTGGGTGGTTTTTTGCGCTTCATTTCCGGCAGTGTGCCGGTATCAATCCTTCCGATTGCTGACGCAATAGTTGCCTTAGTTTTTGGCAATGGTCCTTTTCCTCTCCATAAATCAATCTGAGATACACCACAGGATGCATTGACTGCATAAGAGAAGTACCAAGGAACGCCTCGATCAAAATATTGTTCGTTTTGCTTCTCGTTTTCACTTGCATCCTTGGAGGAACCGCCCAGGCCCAACGTCCCGACGTACCGGATCCACTCAAGCCATAGGAGAATTGGGTCAAGTGGGATGATTCGAACCGGAATTGCCCGGCGGCAAAGATGCTTGACCGCTGAACCTGTTTGGGAATGGTGAGCCAGTCGTGGTCGTCGAACGCAATGGAAGCCTGCGTCGAAAATAAGTTGCTGGTGCCGCGACAGGAATTACCGAATGTTTGTTTCGGCGGGAGCCTCAACCTCCCGATTGCAGGATAGAGCCTAGGCGACAACCCTTCGGCCCCCACGGCGGCAGGCCATAACACAAGTTGTATTCTTTGGCCAACAAGTTAACCTTGAAGAGATTGCTAGTCATGTTTTTGATTTGACCATGTTCGCAAAAATACCTTTCCAGACTTATTCCATATTGCTGATACTTGTGTGCAGTATTTCTGCAACGGCACAGGAAGCGTCGGTTGTTTCGTTTAATCGTGACATCCGACCGATTCTTTCCGATCGGTGCTTTGCGTGCCATGGACCCAACGCAGAATCTCGACAAGCGGATTTGCGTCTGGATCAAGCCGAGGGGCCGTCCAGCGCGCACGAAGTCGCAATCGTTCCCGGTTCGATCGAAGAAAGCGAGCTTTGGCAAAGAATCACTTCCGACGACGACGATTATCGGATGCCTCCGCCTGATTCGCACAAGCCGCCGCTGACTGAAAAAGAGCAGCAGATTTTCAAACATTGGATTGAGACAGGCGCCAAGTATCTACGATTCTGGGCATTTGAACGTCCGAAAAAACCCGGGCTTCCACGCGTCAAGAACACGGGTTGGAGCCAACTGCCGATCGACCTGTTTGTACTTCAAAAAATCGAGTCGGCGGGGATGACGCCGTCGCCACAGTCGGACGATCGGACGTTAATTCGCCGACTGACTTTTGATTTGACCGGTTTGCCGCCGACCCGTGCAGAAATCAAAGAGTTCCTGGACGAGCGACAGCAGTTCGGGGAGGCCGCATGGGAACGCTTGCTGGATCGGCTGTTGGCGCGCAAACAGTACGGCGAACACATGGCGCGGTATTGGTTGGATCTTGTTCGATTCGCGGACACCAACGGGATGCACAAAGATTTCTATCGTAACCATGTTGCATATCGCGATTGGGTGATCCGCGCATTCAACGAGAACCTCGGGTACGACGACATGGTCCGCTACCAACTGGCCGGTGATTTGTACGAAGATCCCACCGACGATCAGCTCATCGCGTCGGGCTTTCATCGACTCCACCTGATCATTGACCGGGGAACGGCGCTGCCAGAAGAAAGCTATTTCAAGAATGTCGTCGATCGCGTCAGTGCCTTCGGTACAACCTTCATGGGGATGACCGTGCATTGCGCCCAATGCCACGACCACAAATACGATCCGATTACACAAAAAGATTTTTACTCGCTGTTCGCATTCTTCAATAACATTGATGCGGCGCCAGAAACCGATGGGCGTCCGAAGTATGGCTTGCAGCCTCCGTTTGTTTCGTTTGCTTCTGCCGAAGAGCAAATGGAATTGGATAGACTGAATCAACAGCTCGCCGATCTCGACGAGAATCTAAAACTCGCAACACAACGAATCGTTAATGAGTCGGATCCTGAGAAGAAATCAGAGCTGGCAAACAACCTCAAGGCATTGAAACAACAGCGCAATGCCGCGCGAGGCATACGAGACGAGCTCGATCGCTTGGTTCCCCGTGCCATGGTGATGAAAGAACGAGCGGACGTTCGCCCGACGCATATCCTAATGCGGGGGCAATACGATGCGCCGGGCGTTCCCGTTGAACGCGGCACGCCAGATTTCCTGCCGGCGTTAAAAAAGAAAAGCAAGATTGCATCGCGGATGGATTTGGCCGATTGGTTAGTCGACCCGCAACATCCGCTCACTGCCCGTGTCGAAGTGAATCGAATCTGGCAGCAGCTCTTCGGTGTCGGGCTGTTCAAGACTTCGGAGGATATCGGTGCCCAAGGAGAAGTTCCCAGCCATCCGGAGTTGTTGGATTACCTGGCCGTATCGTTCGTCGAATCGGGATGGGATATCAAGGCGTTAGTCAAACAGATCGTAATGTCGAAAACGTATCGGCAATCGTCGCGAGCAACGCCTGCCCAATTCGAAAAAGATCCCGAAAATCGGTTGCTCGCCCGAGGTACGCGTTACCGGTTAGATGCTGAGATGATCCGCGACCAAATCCTGGCAACCAGCGGACTGTTGTCACCAAAGATGTATGGCCCGAGCGTCAAACCGCCGCAACCGGACGGACTGTGGAAAGCGGTTACGATGATCGGTGAGCGATTTCAAGCGGATACCGGTGAGTCGATCTATCGTCGCAGTCTGTACACCTACTGGAAGCGGGGCATGCCGCCGCCACAAATGACGATCCTCAATGCGCCGAATCGCGATGCTTGTATCGCGCGGCGCGAGCGCACCAATACGCCTACCCAAGCGCTGTTGCTGCTGAACGAATCGGAGTACCTCAAGGCGGCCCGGCACTTGGCCATGAAGGTCTTGGAACAGAAACCCGAGCAGCGGATCGAATTCGTTTGGGAAGTTGTTACTTCGAAACTGCCCGACGACAAAGAACGAGCTGTATTGAGTTCGCTCGTCAACGATCTCACGCTGCAATACGAACAGAACCCGAGTTTGATGGAACAGCTGTGTGCTGATGCGGATTCAGCCGATGCGTCGAAGCCGGCACTTGCGGCTTGGACGATGGTCGTCAACGTGCTGTACAACCTCGATATCACCAAGACCAAGGAATGACGATGAATCCGCTGCATGAACTAGATCAAATTCATTCGCGTCGCCGGTTCTTGTTGAACACTGGGGTTGGGCTCGGAACTGCAGCCTTTACGTCTTTGATCGCTCGATCGGCAGGTGCTCGCGACGTGCGCCTGGCACACGTACCAAGTGCAAAACGAATTATCTTTCTATTTATGGCAGGGGCACCCAGCCAGGTTGACCTGTTCGATTACAAGCCCATTCTGAACAAGCTGTTCAAGACCGAGTTGCCGGATTCGATTCGACAAGGCCAGCGCGTCACCGCCATGACCCGCAACGCCACCAAGCTCGTCGCTCCCACAAAATTCAAATTTGCACAACAAGGTGCAAGCGGCGTGTGGATGAGCGAACTGTTGCCTCGTATTTCA
>JAHEJI010000118.1:16964-18034 GCA_024638965.1 Planctomycetaceae bacterium | reverse complement strand
TCAGACGATTTCAGGAACGGTGTCGTTCGAAACGCAAGTCGAAGATGCTGATGACGGTCACTCTCATAACTAATCGGGCACGCGGCGATGATTTCCGAGAACAAATCAAACAACCCAACGCCAGCGATTCAAGTCAAGGACCTTACGGCCAGTTACGGTCCGGTTCCGGCGTTGCTGGACATTTCTGTTTCTATCCCAAGCGGTAAACTCGTCGGCGTGATCGGCCCCAATGGTTCGGGCAAGTCAACTTTGATCAAAGCGATACTTGGGTTCATAAAGCCTGACGTCGGATCGGTGGAAATTTTCGGAAAAGACGTTGCACTTGCCAAAGGCAAAGTCGCTTATGTGCCCCAGCGAGGAGCTGTAGATTGGGATTTCCCGATCACCGTAAGAGAAGTTGCCACGATGGGAAGATATGGACATCGACATTGGTGGCGTGATTTGACACGTGACGACTATCGCCATGCTGATGAAGCGCTTGAAAAAGTCCGCATGAGCGAATTCAAGAAGCGTCAAATCGGGCAACTGTCAGGCGGACAACAACAACGAGTCTTTATGGCGCGGGCACTTGCACAAGACGCAGAGATTTTGCTTTTGGACGAACCGTTTGCTGGCGTCGACGCGGCAACTGAGAGTGCGATACTCGACGTGCTGGAAGAAACGAGACAAGAAGGCAAAACGCTGGTCGTAGTCCACCATGATCTCAGTACCGCCGCCGAATATTTTGATTTACTGGTTCTTTTGAAGCAACGCCTCTTCGGATTTGGTCCGCCCAGTGTCGTTTTGAATCCGCGATTGTTGTGCGATGTTTACGAGGGCAACATGAAAGTTTTTGCAGAATTGGCAGAGAAGAAGTAGTCAGTCATCAGTCGCCAGTTCGTGCTGAGTACTGAGCTGAGTATTGAGTGCTGAGTGAGCTGATTTCCGACCTCCGAATTCCGAATTGGAAACAATGATCGAATGGCTTACTGAAATTCAACTGAACTACGGGCACATGATCAAGCCCTTGATTGTGGACACGCTGGTTTCCATCGTTTGCAGCGTCGTTGGCTGTTTTATTGTGTTGCGCC
>JAHEJI010000118.1:0-16954 GCA_024638965.1 Planctomycetaceae bacterium | reverse complement strand
TCCGCCCAGTGTCGTTTTGAATCGGCGATTGTTATGCGATGTCTACGAAGGCAACATGAAAGTTTTTGCAGAATTGGCAGAGAGGAAGTAGGAGAAGTTGGCAGTCGTCAGTCGTCAGTTCGTACTGAGTTCCGACCTCCGACCGCCGAATTCCGAATTTGAAATGGTCGAATGGCTTACTGAAATTCAGCTGAACTACGGGCACATGATCAAGCCCTTGATTGTGGGCACGCTGGTTTCCATCGTTTGCAGCGTCGTTGGCTGTTTTATTGTGTTGCGCCGAATGTCGTTTCTGGCCGATGCGATTGCCCATTCAATGCTCGCGGGCGTGATCGGCGGTTATTTGCTGATGAAAATCCTCTTCCAGGAGGAAGCCAAGCTGGGTGCACTTTTGATCGGTGCCTTGTTCGCCGGTATCTTCACCGTCGGCCTCGTTGGATTCGTTACCCGAGTTTCACGGCTGAAAGAAGATACCGCGATCGGCATCATGTACACCGGCATTTTTGCACTTGGGGCATTGGTCGTCTCGATCAAAGCATTTGGTGAAATGATTCACGTCGACATCTATCACTACATTCTGGGAAGTGTCGTTTCCGTATCGGATGAAGACATGTGGTTGCTGGCGGGTGTCACAGCCATCGTTCTCAGTGTCATCATTTTGTTTTATCGCCAACTGCAGCTGACAAGCTTTGACCCGATCATGGCTGCATCGATTGGCATTCCGGTGTTGGCGATGGAATATCTGTTGACTGCGTGCACAAGCCTGGTCGTCGTGAGCGGAGTTCAAATAGCCGGGGTAATCATGGTGATTGGCCTGATTATCACGCCGGCCGCCTCAGCCTACTTGCTGACAGATCGTCTGGATCGAATGATCTTGGGTGCCGCGAGCATTGGCGTCGTTGGATTCTGGCTCGGATTCGGATTGGCGACCTGGATCGGCGCGGATCCAGGGCCAGCGGTGATTGTCACGATGACTTTCATTTTCCTGCTAACGCTGGTTTTCGCGCCTCGGTATGGGATGCTTGCCGATTGGATTCGTAAAACGAACAGCGTTCCCCAGGAAGTCATGGAGGATGTGCTTGGAGCAATGTTGCGTGAAGGAGGAACCGCGATTCCGATCAACAAAATCCTGCGTCGTGTGGATACGCCCAACATTCGAGTCCGGCGAGCCATCAGGAAGCTGGCTCGACAGGATCTTGTCGATATCGAAAACGACCACATCGAACTAACGCACGACGGCCGTCGGGAAGCCAAACGACTCGTGCGGGCTCACCGGCTGTGGGAAACGTATTTGGAAAAATCAGAAACTACTGCGCACGATGATATTCACAAGAAAGCCCACCAGTTGGAACATATCAGCGACCAGAAAACCGTTGACTACCTTGATGACAAACTTGGGCATCCATTAACCGATCCACACGGCGCCTCAATTCCCGAAGACGCTTACCGACTGGAATGCAAATCGGACGTCAAGTTGAGCTACCTGCGCGAGGGTCATAAAGCACAAATTCGGGGCGTACTTTCGGCTGCAAGTGGTTTTGAGTTTTCGGCGGGCGATGAAATTACGATGGGTCCGCGCTCGACCGATGGAAAGACCTGGACTATTATCACATCAAATGGCAAAACACTTCAGCTTGATCACCACCAGGCTGACGCGGTCATTGTACGACTCATTTCAATCGAGACGGCGACATGAACAACTTATTCGCGATCACAATTTTGGCCGCGCTGCTCTTTTCGCTCGGTTGCGACTCGAAAATTGAACTAACTTCGGTGGAGCCGACATTACCAACCGCCGACGCGCAGGAGGCGATTGTTGATCGGTCGGTCGAAGTTGCATGCGGACAGTGCCAATTCGAACTCGAAGGTGACGGATGTGATCTGGCCGTTCGAATCGACGGAAAAAGTTATTTCGTCGACGGGACCGGCATCGACGATCACGGCGACGCTCACGCAGCCGATGGCTTCTGCAATTCCATCCGTCGCGCCAAAGTTTCAGGTCATCTCGAAGGTGATCGGTTTGTAATCGAAAAGTTCGAACTCGAGGAATCGAAATAGTTTTGCAGCTCACTTAGAATTACTCTTAGTCATAGTCATACTCTTAGTCTTAGTCGATTCTTAGTCTTAGTCGATTCTTAGAGCTAACGCTGCCCAAACGAAAATGATTACGACTGAGATTACGACTGAGATTACGACTGAGATTACGACTAAGATTACGACTAAGATTACGACTAAGATTACGACTAAGATTAGGATTTGGTGGGAAACCGGATTCGTAACGCTCCGATATTTCTCGCGGTTGGTCGAATACATTTTTTTTCGAATAAGAAAATTTCGATTTTCTGTCACCGCTGGACAATCCAAGGACACTTACCCAATGAAAGCACATTTTGGTGTGAATTGGTGAGGTTTTTCTGATTTATGAGTGATTTCTGATGCTTGACCGTCGAGAAGAAGATATCGTCGTCGCAGCACAACTCGGAAGCAAAAACGCGTTTGGCGAACTTGTCCAACGTTATCAAAACCTTGTGACTTCGATTGCTTTTAGCCGAACTGGCGATTTGCAACGCAGTGAAGACATCGCCCAGCAGGCCTTTTTGGTGGCTTGGGAAAAACGGGCCGAACTCCGTGAACCCAGTCGGTTTGGTGGCTGGCTGCGAGCAATCACTCGTAACGTCACGCTAAATTCGAACCGGAAAATCAAGCGTCTTGATCGTTCTGCGCAGACGCTAGAACCACGGAACGAACCTGCTTCGATTGAACTGCCAGAAGATCGGCTTGCTAACAAAGAGCAACAAGCGCTGCTCTGGGCATCGTTGAAGAACATTCCTGAAGACTATCGTGAACCGCTGATATTGTTTTATCGGGAAGACCAATCGGTACAGCAAGTCGCTGATCAAATGGGCCTTTCGGTCGATGCAGTGAAACAACGGCTCGTCCGTGGTCGTGGAATGTTGAAAAGCGAAGTCGAACAGTTCGTCGAAGACTTACTCGGATCGACCAAACCAAGTGCTTCATTTGCGTCAGGCGTATTGGCAATGTTGCCGGTCGCAGGCGCGGCAACCGGAAAAGCGGTTGTGCAAGGGGGTTTAGCACTGGGAGCAAAATCGATGTTGGGGAAGCTTGGAATCTTTTTGTCCGGTCCGTTTCTGGGTGCGTTGGGCGGAGTGCTCGGCGGGGCAATCGGTGTCTGGGGCGGTTGGTATGGCACCAAAGTCGCCGCGAAGTATGCGACGTCGGAACAAGAGAGAGAACTCCTGTGGTGGTTTTTCCGAGTCATTGTCTGGATCACGATGGCTCTCACGGGCGTGGCAATCGCGGGTGCGTTTCTGACTTCAGAAGGACCGACGCGATTGGTCTTCGTCGTTGGTATTTCACTGACCTACACGGCTGTATTGATCGTGCTGATATTCTTTTTTGTCAGCCGACAGGCCAAACTCCACGAACAGTTCGGCAGACCTGCCTACCCTGAATCGTTGGAGGGTACGGCGCCGTCGTCGAAAAAAGCATTTCGCTTTGGCGTCGCTGGCGCGGCGATCGGATCTTGGGTGTGGGTGTTCGTTTTGGCATTTATTAATCGAAACTGGATTATTTTGGCCATCGCTGTTCCCGTATGTTTGGCCAATCTTACCTGGTTTTTGGCCAACGCAGATTTTCAAACGACCGGCCCGGACCAAATGAGATTTCAAGCCAAGTCGGTTCTTTCCAATTCGTTTTTTGCCGCAATCCTTGTCGCGATTGCCGGGTTTTCGGGAGCACAATTGAGTCGTGACGGGACTTCAAACTGGTCCATCAGCCTGGCCGTGCTCGCAATCTGCTGGATTGTTGCCGCTCTCATTTGGTATGCAGCGGGGGTAACCGAAAAGAAGGTTGAGCAGAAGAGAATGCTTCCGCCGTCTTAGTTGGACACCGGCAATTTGTTGCCAAATTTTTGTAATAGACTTATACGAGTAAGTCGTTTAACCGCGTGGCCAACACTCCGCCCGCGGTCCGACGGGCAACGCGGTTGAACGAGGACTTAGCGCTGTCTGATTAGAGCGAGCTTTCCAGCTCAACTTCGGTGGGAATACCGCATGTTTGGGAGGATCGATAAAACGAAACCAAACATCAGTTGGTGATTCGCCGTCGGGTTGCCCCGTCCTAACGCCGTAAGGCATGTCCAGATGCCGAGGCTCGCATACCGCGAACCTCGGCAACAACATGCAAGAAATATGGTCGATTTCTATTTACGGCGACGGAAGCAAACTGCCATGCCCAGCAAAGCTAACGCGGAAAAACTGGCTGGTTCGGGAACGGAGGTTGCGGCGACCAGTGCGTCTCCCACGTCAACGCCCGTTAAGCCGTTGTCGCCCAAGACTCCGGCTAACTCGGGAGAAACAAGTAGATTTGCTCCGATG
Organism: Planctomycetaceae bacterium; assembly: GCA_024638965.1. Lineage (GTDB taxonomy): Bacteria > Planctomycetota > Planctomycetia > Pirellulales > Pirellulaceae > Mariniblastus. The sequence goes on along the minus strand of JAHEJI010000118.1, from coordinate 12,557 downwards.
GAGAGCTCATTAAATCCTGCGTCGAGCAATGTCGGATTCTCGATGTCAAATAGAATGGCCGACAGACCTGTTGTACTCTCGACAAAGAATCCACTATTTTCGTCCATAACTCGACCGGCATCAAAGCCAATTGAGAAATCACCAACTTCAAGCGTGTTTGAGTTGAAGAATACAGAGCCTGAGTGTTCGATTGTACCGCTAAAAGGTGCTAGGTCGAACAACTCATAAGAAAAGCTCGTCGGATTGCTCCCAAACCGAGGGTTGATACCGAAAGCGACCGACTCCGGTCCCAAATCTCCAGGCATAATTACATCGGACGATATCCCGCTGAAATCCAGTCCAACGGTCGCAAGAAGCGCCGTATCCAGCAAGACATTTGTCTGTCCACCGTTTACGCGACGCTGTTGCGCATCAGCGAAGGACGTCCCGAAAAATAATAATACAACAGATAGTACCCACGCGGCTCTCATCTCAATGCTCCGATAAACTTGGTGAAAAAAACGAATCTCGGTCTCATGAACCGCTTGACTGCAGGCGGGGCGTGCTTATTAACTCACTAAAGAAAAAAATTGGCGTTTGACCGTTTTGATCGTTTGATTTTTGGCTCGCTGCCCAACCAAGGAAAATTTAATGCGAATAAAGAAAAAGAATGGCTCAGTCGCCGATGACGTTGTCGACCGGCTGATCCACCAAAAAATTTCGGGCAAACGGCAGCTGATCGCAAAATCAAAGCCGACGATTTTGTATCGCATTACAAAATAGCAAGCACGTCAATGCAAATGCCCAAAAGCAAAAAGCAAACGAATCGTGAATCTCAACAAATGACGTGAACAGTTACCGTGTCGCACACCGTTGGCTATAGCAGCCATGCCGCTCACGAAACGCATTATTTTGATTTAACAAATGCTGCCTAGCGGCTCACCTGGCCTTTTAGCTTGCGTCTTTCTTCGGTACACGTTTTTGATATTTCTCGTACAGCTCGGTGTGCAAGTTGTCGTCCACGTCGATCGGTTTGCCGTTGATGAACATGTGGATGACGTTTGAGGTCGCTTGCAATGGACTCCTGTCGGTCACAATAATGTCGGCGCGTTTTCCAACTTCGAGCGTACCGAGTTTGTCATCGATACCGAAGATCTTGGCCGAATTGCTGGTCAACGCAGCCAGCGCTGCTTCTTCCGGCAATCCAAAACCAACCGCTAAACCGGCCGATAAAGGCAGATCACGGGCTGAGGTGGCACTGTTACTGTAAAACGCAAACAAAACTCCGGCTTCGTGCAAACGGGCTGGCAGCGAATAAACAGTATCGTACGGTTCATACTGGCTGGAAACGCTGCGAGTAATCGGGCCGATCAGAATCGGAATCTCCGCTTCGGCCAATTTGTCGGCGACTTTCCAGGATTCCGAACCCGAATCACGCAAGACCGCCTTGATGTCGAGCTCTTTGGCGACATCGATCGCATCCAGAATATCGACTGCCGTCCTCACGCGAATTACAACGGGTTTTTCTTTTCGAGCAAACGGAATCATCGCCTCAAGTCGATTATCGAAGTCGGGTCCACGTACCTTTCGCTTCTCGGCTTCGGTTTTGATCCGATCGTATTCGCGCGTGTCCTCAAACAGTTTCTTCACGATCTCGAACGGTGAGAATTCCGGTTTCGGTTTCTTGGGCTCATTTTCGTCCGGTTCGGGCGGCGGCGGGCCAAAGCGTCGTCTTGGTCGAGTCTCCTCGCCAATCTTCTTGCTTGGAAGTGACATCTCCAGTGCAAGCCCTGGGAGAAATACCAGGTCATCAAAATTCCAACCATCGTACTGAATGACAGCGCTCTGACCTGAAATCAAACCTCCCGATGGCGTCGTTATCGAACAAGTGGTTCCGGTGAACCTGGCAATTCCAATTAGTGGCGAATCAGGCTTTAGTGCCGACGCTACCTGCAAGTCAGGTTTGATTTGCCCATTTTCGCCCGCGTCGCTGAGACCCAAATCGCTATTGGCAACCGTCGATCCACCGTCAATTAATCCGGGATAGACTTGCAGGTTGGAGCCGTCAACAAGAGTTGCGTCATCGGGCACCGCGGTTTCTTGACCGCCCACAGCCGCGATTTTTCCATCGCGTACAACGATCGTGCCTTTTTGGATTGGAGGTGTCGTTCCGGAGTAGATCGCCGCGTTGGTGATCGCATAAACGCCTTCTGAATTGATGTCAGGCATGCTGGCTTCGATGCCCAACTTGGTCTCTAAAGGATAAGGTCCGCCCCGTTCACCGGGCCGTTCAAAAACAACTTCTCCGTCAATCAATGTCATGAAAGTCCGTGAAAAAGTGTTCAATGGATGGCCGTTGTACAAGGCTAAATCGGCTTTTTTGCCAACTTCGATTGAACCCACGACGTCGTCCAACCGCAAAGCGATAGCTGGATTGAGCGTGATCGTGCGAATGGCATCTTGATAACTCAAGCCGCCCCAGCGAACCATCTTGGCGGCGTCGTGATTGAGTCGTCGAACGCGTTCGCCGCTATCCGAATTCAAGATCGGAACGCCACCCGCCGCATTGATCAACGCGACGTTGTACGGAACCGCGTCATAGGCCTCGACTTTGTAGCCCCAGAAATCGGCAAACGTCGAAAGATGAGCGCCGTTTTTTCCGAACCGAGCGATCTCCGGTGCAATTTTGTACGCCTCCAAGCCGTGCTCGAGCGTCAAGTTTTCGATTCCGTATTTTGAAAACGTCTGCAACAACATCAAAATCTCACCGGCGTTGTAACAGTGGCAGTGAACAAGGATTTCGTTGTCCAAAACACTTTGCAACGTTTCAAGCCGCAAATCGCGACGCGGTGGAATCGTACGTTCTTTTTCTTCATCCGAAAGTTCGTTGTAACGCCGCCAATCGGAACGATACTGACGAGCCGCTTCGAATGCCATCCGCAGCACGGACTCGACACCCATTCGCGTATTTGGATAACGGTTTTCATTCCGAATCACGTTTTCACCAAGTGCAAACTTAATGCCGGGGGCAAAGTCCTTGAACAACATGTCTTGCGGATTCGCTTTGTACTTCATTTGAATCACAATTCGCTGTCCGCCGATCGTGTTGGCGCTGCCATGCAAGACGTTTGCGGCAGTAACGCCTCCCGCTGCCGCACGATAAACACTAATGTCGTCACTGCGCATGTTGTCTTCGCAGCGAACTTCCGGAGTTACCGAAAGCGAGCCTTCGTTGCCGCCAGCAACCATATGAGAGTGGCAGTCAATAATCCCGGGCATCACCCAGGCACCATGCCCCTCAATTACAGTGATGCCTTGCGGCGGAACGAGGTATTGGCCGATCGCTTCAATCTTGCCATCCTGAATCAGAATCGAAGTATCAGCGAGCGTTCCGTTGACGGCGGTAACAACGTTTGCATGATGGATAAAAACATTACCGCCCGTCTTCGTGGCTGGAATTCGAGATTCGTCCGTCTCGATTGGCCAATCGACAACTGGGGGCTTTTTCTTTTCCTTTTCTTTGTCCTTTTTTTGCTTGTCTGGATCATCCGCTCCTGATTCTGGACCCTCTTCATCCGCCTCAGATTTTTGTGCTTCTTCTGAATCAGACGCTTCTGTAGCGTCGGCTTCTTTTTGAGCCGAATCGGTCTCCTTCATTTCCACGTCCGGTTTTTCTTGGTCTGGTCCGTCAGACTCTGGTTTTTCTTCGTCCGGTTCGTCGGAGTCTGGCTTATCGGCGTCTGGTTCATCGGCGTCTGGATCTTCTGAGCTCTCTCGATCCGGTTCGTCTCCGGACTTTTCTTCGTCACCGGACTTGTCGCCCCGTTTTGATTTCTTGTCGGGCTTTTTCTGCTCGAAAACATCTCCGCTAACGACGGTGTATTTGACCTTAGCTTTTTTGTTTTCAAAATCATCGGACATGACCACCAAATTGGCGATCTTGCCTGGTTCGATTGAGCCGAGTTGATCCTGGAGGTTGAACAGGCGAGCTGGAACAACCGTAAGCGAGTTCAGGGCCACATTTGGATCAAGCCCTTGTTCAATTGCGAGACGCAGGTTCTTGATGAATTCCTGAGCGTCTTTGGTTCCCTGAGTTGAAAAAACGAATTCGATATCAGCCTCGGCAAGGGTCGCCGCGTTGTTAACCTCGGCTTCCCATTTCTTGATGCGGTCTTCCAAGACGCCTTTGGCGACCGGGACTCTCGTCTCAATTTCGTTTTCTTCAGCTTCGCTCGAACGAGGTCGGCGACCTCCAAAACCAAACCGACTGCGGCGTGGTGGTTCTTTTCCTAACTCTGGTTTTTCAGGAAAGTTGATTTGTAACAGGATCGGAACGCCAAGCGATTTCAAGTCATCTGTCAATTCATAACCGTGTTGGACCCCATCCAGAATCAATGGAAATCCGAATTCCTCGGACAGGTTCTTGGCACGATAGATTTCGTCGATACGAGACGCAGGAAAGACGATTGGCATTTCGCCATTCAGAGCCATCCCGATCGACTCCATGGCTGGGTCGCGCGGCGGCCGCTGAAGACCCTTCTTAACTTTCTCATAGATTTGCCAACTGGTCTGATAGTGCTGAGCATCGAGCATCGTTTGACGGAGATGTGCGACCGCACCCATCAGGCTTGTTGGATATCCCCGGCCGGATGAACGCCAACCTCCAGCAGCAGCAAAGTCCGTTTGTAGGATCCTGTCTCGCATCGCCGTTTTGTTGGGGTCGTTCAAACCGACAACCGTGGTGGTTCCATTGAGAAGTTCTCCCGACGGCATCACGTGAATGGAAGTAAACCCGGCCTTTCGCCAGTCTTTGACGTCCTTGTCCTCGATCGAAATGAACCGCGAGGACGAGTAGTCCGGGTAGATGCCTTTACGATTGACCTGTTGCGTCGAGGCTGCAATCTGGGTTGCCAAATCGATGTCACGACGGTCGGGGCCAGAGCCCGTTTTTCGACCATCTTCGTCATCGCTGGGAAATCCCTTCGTCGTAGCCGCGTCGATGAACCCGGCATAAATGACCATCCCCTCGCAGTCGATGACTTTGGCGTCAAAAGGCACTTCGAGATCGGCGTCAACTGCTTCGATCAGGCCGTTGCGGATAACAACCGTTCCTTTGTCAATCACCGCGCCTGGTTGAGTAACGATTTTGGCATTGGTGAACGCGACTGCGATCGAGTCATTTGCATACGTGGTCCCTTGAACTACCGTCAATCCGCTCAGCCAGATGAGTCCGACCGCTAACATCGCCCGTTGTCTGGACGCAAAGCCAAATGGTCCATTAGAAAATTTGTTGAACATTCATCTACCCCGCCAAAATATGAATTCCTGGATTGCCTCGAAGGATTCGCCTCGCTTTGGGCAATAGTTTGGTCCATCCCGATTCGCATATCAATCGTTCAAGCTTTTAATTTCGCCAAAATGACGATTTCCGAACACAATTCGATAACCGTTGCCGACTCGTCGCGTGATTAAAACCGCTGTTCGGATGTCGAGCTGGGGTCAATTTTACTTTTTTCCAAACGATGTTTGAATAATATGTTCGCTGGGTGTTGGATTCTCTTGCTCAGACTTGCTTTACCATTTATTTGGGCGATCATGGACAATAGATCAGGAGTAATACCAAAGGCGTTACCGATGTCTGGAGTTTTCCCGTCGTTCTCAATTCGGATAACTGAACTTAGAGGTGATGAAGTAGCTTGGAATCGTTTATGCGACAAATTCCGAGTTGGTCTGCGGAGCAAGTCGCGTTACTTGATCGAGACCGCAGGAGCATTCGAGGGAATTGGTTCAGACGTTCTTGTTCAAGAAACGCTCCTTGAGGCAGGGAACAAGCGCGACGCCTTTCGTGGTCACACGACTTCCCAGTTCGCCAAATGGATGCTGACCATTTTGAGGAAAACCTATTTGGAAAGTTGTCGAAATGAGCTACCGGAATTAACCGTCGCTCACTGGTTCAGTTTCAGCGATCACGGAGCGACGCCTTCGACCAGCATCATCTCTCTCGAGCAAGAAGCCGACTTGCATGCCTGTCTCGCCGAACTGGATTCGCAATTTCAGATTGTTCTGTTCTTGCGCCATTTCGAAGGCTTGAAGTTTGCCGAAATCGCTGAGCGGACGGGTTGGGAGATAAATTCGGTAGCCGGCATTTATCGTTCTGGACTGCAACGATTAACCATGCTCCTGGATTACCAAAAAGACCAAAACAGTTTACCTGCATTGTTGGATACATTCGCGGATCCGCGATTACGACAGCTTGACTCGCCGCCGACTTTTCATCGTTAGTTCGAATCATGAACAACTCAAAAGAACGCCTCGAAATAGACCGTCAACTGGTTGAATTTGAGAAATGGTGCGAAGTACAAGGTCACGGCGAATTGGAACTGTTCGTTGAGGAACGGAATTTGCCAACCGCCGTCTCAGCAGGGCTTCGCCAGGCTTTTGAATTAGAAAAACGACTCGATGATCTTGTGACGGACAATCGTCTGGGGACGAAGGACCGGCTTTTTTCAGCCGATCTTTCCGGCAAGGTTTCTGGTAACTACCGTTTTATCTGTCGTTTGGGTGTTGGCGGGATGGGCACCGTCTGGCTGGCAGAACAACTGGAGCCCATGCAACGCCAAGTCGCGATTAAGTTGATCAGGCCTGGCATGGACACGGAATTGTTGGTCAAGCGATTCGATGTAGAACGCCAAGCGTTGGCGTTGATGTCCCATCCGCACATTGCAAAAGTGCTCGATGCCGGCGCGCTGGAAAACGACCGGCCGTATTTTGTCATGGAGCATGTCCCCGGGATACCCATCACTGACTATTGCAACCAGCACCGGCTGTCGCTTGAACAACGACTCGCCCTGTTCCTGCAACTTTGTGACGCGATTCAGCATGCTCATCAAAAGAGCCTTTTGCACCGAGACATCAAGCCAACGAATGTGCTGGTCTCGGACGTGGACGGGAAGCCTCATATCAAAGTGATCGACTTTGGACTCTCCAAGGTCTTTTCGAGTGACTCGGATTTTGACCCTCGGCTGACGCGAGCTGAAACCCCGCTAGGTTCACCGCTTTGGATGAGCCCTGAACAAGCCAAGGGCCATCGAGGATCAGATAAGGGCGTCGACACCCGATCTGACATTTATTCGTTGGGAGTCATTCTTTACGAGTTATTGACTAATACAACACCGATTACATTGGCATTTTTTCGCGACGCGATGCCGGAGCAATTGTTCGACGCCATTCGCGAACAGGTTCCACCCTATCCATCGGTTCGACTTGCCGATCAAGATAAAGCGAGAGACTGGGTGGCGGAGAACACGTCGTCGAGCTTTTCGAATTGGTCAAACATGCTTCGGAACGACCTCGATTGGGTGACGATGAAAGCGTTGGAAAAAGATCGCGAGCGGCGGTACCCAACGGTTACGGCCCTTGCCGACGATGTTCACCGGTTCATCAAAAGCGAGCCTGTGACGGCCCGTCCGCCGTCATTTGTGTACAGGCTGAGTAAACTGATCCACAAACATCGCGTCGCAGCCATTGCTGGGGTCGTCGTCGCGGCGTTGATTCTAGTCGCCACGACGGTCACAGCATGGCTGGCCATTTGGGCATTGAATGAGCGAGTTGTCGCAAATCGGGAGCGAACCCGCGCCGAACAAATCGTCGAGTTCGTGGTTCGTGAATTCGGGATCCTCAACGTGTCCAACCCTGGCGTGGAATACGATGAATTCAAGCAGCGATTTTTGCTATCGTTAAGCGACGAAATCAATCGGGCAGATTTCGCGGATGATCCTTTGACGGAATCCAGCTTGCGCTTCGCCCTGGCACGATCGTTGTCTGGGTCAGGACAGCATGAGAGAGCGATCGACGAGCTAGAGCATGTCGTCGAGATCAATCGACAAACGCTTCGTGACAATCACGACTCGGCAATTAACGTCAAAACATTCCTGGCCTTCGAATTCTTGAAGATTTACAAAACCGATCTGGCCGAATCGCTGGCCAATGATTGCTGGGCCATTGCCAAGCGCAAACACGGTTCGGAGCACGAACTCTCGATTGGTGCCGAAATCGCATTGAATAGTGCCCGACTTCAAAAAGGAGAATTGGGCCGAGTGGTTTGGACGCTGGAACCATTGGTCGACGTAGCTGCCGAATCACTGGGCAAATTACACCCCTATTCGATTGAAGCAATGGCGGTATTAGCCGATGCGCTTCATAAACAGCAAAGATACGAAGAGGCCTCGCAACGTTTCGACACGGCTCGAAAACTGGCCGCACAACTCTGGGGACCCGATCACAAAAAAACAATTGAGCTCGAAGTTCTTTATTGGGAAGCATGTGCTCGTGATTTTCGATTTACGAAGTCTCCAGACGATTTGAGAGTTTTTCTCGACCGGATAGGACAAAAATTTGGCCCGGGACACCCGGTTACGTTACAGCTTCATGACGTGTGTGGAAGCATCTTGCTGCAACAAGGCAAAAATGATCTGGCATACGCTGTGTATAAGGAAAACCATGAGGCGTGTCAGCAACACCTTGGAGATGAACATTTGCTAACGGCTGCCGGGCTGGAAAAGCTTGCTATTGCGAGCGTCCAAATGCGCGAATTCGACAAGGCCCTGCAGTTCATGAACCTGGCCGTCCCCCAATTCGTTGCAGCTCTGGGCGAGAACTCTCCAGACGTTCTTCATGGCCATTATTACATCGGGCAAATCTATTTTCACAAAAACGAAATTGACAAGTCCTTGAAGATCGCCGAAAAATACGCTTTCGACGCAACGACGATTCTGGGACGTGATGCACAGACGACGATCGACCTTTTTGACCTGCAGGCCCGCTCGCTCGTCGAACTCGAACGATATGAAGAAGCCCTTCCGATCCTGGAAGAAAACTGGAGTCGCAATTGCCAGCAACACGGAACCGATTCTATTCAGGCGGCTCAATCGTTGAAACGACTGGCGACCGTGAAATTCATCGTTGGTGAATACAAACAATCGGTTGAGGATTATCAACGGTCATTCAAGATCCTGGAAACCAAATGTGGTCTGCGCAATTCTGATGCCCATTCGGTTTTGCAAAATTTGTACGAGGTACTGCTACATCAGGGGCTGTATGAACGTGCCGAAGTCCAAATTCATCTGGCCCTTGATAATCTTGAGATTGAAATGCCACGTTACCCTGAATTCAAGGTCGACGCCCAGATTGCATTGGCGAACGCATATGTCGGCCAAGGCAGGTTTGATGATGCGGAATTATTGATGGAACAAGTTTTGGCTTCCGACCTTAACCCAGGCGAAAATCATTGCCAGCATGCGCGAGCCATTAGCAACATGGCTGCTTGCCTTATCGATCAAGGTGACTTTGAAAAAGCAGAGTCGTTACTGATGGCGGCATTGGAAGAACTTGATTCTCAACATTTGCAAGTTCAATATCGCTGGTATCGAACGCGATGTCTCGAACGTATCGTGCTGCTCTACGAAAAATGGGACAAACCTGATAAGGCTCGCAAATACCAACTTCGCTTGTCGTCACCGCCCTAACCGCCCCTGTGAACGCTGCCTGATTTATTGGCCGTTTTTAGATCGGGCGGTGAACGGTTTTCGAAGTTCGATTCGTTTGAGCTCGGTCCGTGCCAGCCAGTCTGCGCGAACGAGAGTTTTGTTGGTTCGTTGACAGGATCGAAGCTTTGATAGCAAAAGGCGCCAACCCGCCGAAAAGGGGTTGTAAAGTGTAGCAACAATTGTCTCAATTGTTGCAGCGGGGGAGACTGCCAGCCACAACTCCCGCCGTCGGTGTGGTTCCGCAGTTCGGGCAACACTCGGGAGAATACGGATTTCTTTGCCCGGACATAACACTTTCCTATTCGGATTTTGGAAAACCCACTGGCGTTCAAATACTTTCTCGGCGGTCAAATTGTCGACTGGCTGTATTGAGTACCGTGAATCGGCAGAATCGAAATCGAAAGCCAGTTTTGGCGGCATTTTCGCGATCGAATTGATTTGCCAGAAAGCGCTTGAATGCTGTCAGCAAAAACGCCCTAAATCGCCCCGTTTGTTCATTTGCCGATTTCAGGTAATTTTGATCTAGCAGCACATAAAAGAACGCCTGAGTCATGTCACGGGCTTTTTCCCGATCCATTCTCCTGCGCGCGTCAGCGTAAAGTGGAAACCAATAGTTTTGACAGAGATCCTGCAACGCGTTTCGCGATTGCTCGTCTCGCAGAGTTCCAGCTTTGGCAATCAGACTCCACCGTGTTGTTACGAATTCAAGGGCGCGCTGCTCATGCTATCACGATACAGATGGAATGAATGAGTAACCAATCGTCGGCGATTTCATAAGTTGGTCGAGTGCTATCGGCCGTGAAATATCATCAGAAATTACCAATTTGTATGAACGGCCACACGGTTCCGACCGTAACTCGCCGATATCTAGTCTGCGGTCAACCACCCCGCAACCAGGGATGGCCGTGAATGTCACAACCTATCGATGGCAGGAATCGGAAATGAAGGTTATTAGCAAGCTAAGATTTGTCATAGCTTTACTCGCATTATCGATGCTGATCGCAACTTCCGGATGTGCCATCACCATGGATGGCTTCTTTGATAAACTAAGCTCCCCGCCACCGGGGGCAGGTTCATTCGGCGGTTGTTGACGTTAGTCCTCAATGGCATCGTGAATGCCATTTTTGCTCGAATCAATTTCGAATTCAAATCGTGCGATTTCGTTTGACGGATACGATTTTTCGGCAACGGCGATCGAGCCGTCTGGTGTCATCAACAAACTGGTTGAGCAACGAGTCCCATAATCGTCGCTTGAGATAAACATCGAGGCGAGTAATCTTTCCTTCGCCAATCCAACCCCAGTGTCTGGCAGCTGAGCATCCGGTGGAAGCGATCCATCTTGAAGCAGTCGAAATAAATGTGTGCTTTGCAATTGGTCGGAGCTACTCAACAGTGAATGCAGTTTTGACTTGCCCAAATTGACCTTGGGCCAATCCGTATTGAGCAAGTGATTGGAAAGTCCATAGATTCCAGGCGGAAGTGGGTCGAAATTGTGATGGCTTTCATCACGGTTACTGAAATAGCGGACATCCTCCGCATCCGAAATTAGCAAATTGAAGCCGGCGTAATGCGGGGCTTCTTTTCGGAGGTGTTTCAAGTATTCGGTGGCAGTCAGATTGGATTTAAGATAGGACGCAACGAGTTGGCCTCGACTCGTTGAAACGCTCTTTTTCTCCGGTCCACGGAAATTTGTAACAATGGCCCAGCGGCCTTTGGTATCGACACCGAACCAGGTTCCACCGCCAACTTCATCGCGACCGCAGAGCACGTTTCCATGCCAACTGAGGGGTCCAGTTGGGCGCGAATAGAATTCGTCGCGGTTGGCGGCAAGAACGGTTTGGTAATGCGGGTGAACCTGGTTTGCCAACAAGATCAGGCACATTCGTTAAAAGCTTCTGCGGTTGCGGTTAAAGGTCGTTGCCGACGAGGAAGTGTCTTATGAGTATCAGGTCAGTTTGAGCGGTTTGAAAGACGCTGGAGCGGGCAGAATGAGTGCCAAAATCAGGCGTCAAGTCGTCAAAATAGTGAACCTTGAGCCAAGAGGAAACTCTCAGTTAATTGTGGTCGGCAGAGATCGTGAGTTTTTTTCCCAGAATCTCATTGTATGCCGTTGACAGTATTGTGTTTAGGCATAGAATTAGCCCCACGCGAGCCAATGCGAAATCAGGGGCTCGTTTTTTGTTCTGCCCCAGAGGCAGAATGTACGTTCTTTGACAATTTAGTAGAGACCTCTTGTAACGATGTCGTTGCAGTTTTCATTGTTTCAATGTAGCTGTGACGAGATCAACAATTCCGTACCGCGAGGTACGAGTTGAATCCAACATAAGATCATGTGAACCAAGCGATGTTAGCATTATTCCAGCTGACATTGCCCGTTCAAACCAAGCGTGTTTTACACGTGAACTTTAATTGGCTCTAGCCTTTGGGTTAGTAAATTTTGCTAGTCGTCTGGAACAGTCAACGGTGTGCAGACAACAGTTTGCAGACTGGGCTGGGGTGTTCGTTCCAGTGCGCTCTTTGAGCGCCTACTGAAAACGGCATCCTGCCGACTGGTACCAGCAAGCATACAATTGAAGGGTTTGATCCTGGCTCAGAATGAACGTTGGCGGCGTGGATTAGGCATGCAAGTCGAGCGAGAAGCTTTCGAAAGATACTTCGGTTGATTTCTTAAGTGGACAGCGGCGAAAGGGAGAGTAACGAGTAGATACGTACCCGAGGGTCTGGGATAGCTGCGGGAAACTGCAGGTAATACCGGATAATGTTTCCGAACCAAAGATTTATCGCCCTCGGAGCGGTTTGCTTACTATTAGCTTGTTGGTGGGGTAATGGCCTACCAAGGCAAAGATGGTTAGCGGGTGTGAGAGCATGGCCCGTCTCACTGGGACTGAGACACTGCCCAGACACCTACGGGTGGCTGCAGTCGAGAATCTTCCGCAATGGGCGAAAGCCTGACGGAGCGACGCCGCGTGCGGGATGAAGGCCTTCGGGTTGTAAACCGCTGTCAGAGGGGAGCAAATTTTGAGCAATCCTCAG
>JAHEJI010000117.1 GCA_024638965.1 Planctomycetaceae bacterium | reverse complement strand
AACGTTACGGATTACTCCCGATTTAGATTTCGTGGAGATCTGAATGATCCTGATCCAAATATGCGTTATGACCAATATCTGTCCAGTACCTGGGATACACTTTGCCAAATGGAATTTCGGCAACCTCTGGGTCGGGGCGCGGGTACAACTGTGAATCGGATCGCTGGCCCAAATGCGGCACCAGGTATTTACAATGGTGTTTTGATTGCCCGCATTCGCAGTGACATTTCATTGTCCGATTTCGAGGCAGCAGTCCGCGATCTTGTTCGCGACGCTGTCAACAGCTATTGGGAACTTCAATTCGGTTACCGAAACCTCGATACCATTCTCGCCTCACGGGAGTCTGCCCGAGAAGTTTGGCTGAATCGAAAACTGCGTCTTGATGCCGATGTGGGACGGCCAGATGACGAAGCGATCGCTCGACAAAACTTCATCAACTTTGAAAACCTGGCGCAAAATGCACTCGTTGGCGTACCGAACGGACAGCTTGGCGTGCTGGGGGCCGAACGTAATTTGCGGCGATTGATGGGTCTGCCAGTTCAAGACGGTCGTTTGATTCGCCCGGTTACAGAGCCGACGGTAGCGCCGATCATTTTCGATTGGGAGGATTCACAACAACAGGCTCTCGCGCGTCGAGTCGAAGTTCGTCGCCAAAAGTGGACAATCCGACAGCGCGAACTCGAGTTGTTGGCAGCTAAACAGTTGAACAAGTGGCAGCTTGATATGGTAGGCCAATATGGATTTCGAGGGTTTGGTGATAAACTCTTCGGAGGTCGCAGTCGTCAAAACGGAAGTGCATTTGAAGATTTGTTAAACGGTGACTTGGACGACTGGCAAGTTGGTTTTGAATTTGGGGGACCGATTGGTAACAGAACAGGTCACCTGGCGATTCGCAACGCTGAGTTGAATCTTGTGCGCGAACGAACGTTGCTGAGGGAACAGCAGCGTCAAATTTTACAAGACCTCGGAGCTGCGTTTACCGAAGTTGATCGGGCACATGTGGCAATGAGAACCAGCTTCAATTCGCAGGTTGCGGTTAAGGATGAGCTCGGACCAAAAGAAAAACGAGTCTTGGAAGGCCAGGACCAAGTCTTTTTCCTGCTGGATGCTCAACAGCGAGATGCGACGGCCGAAAGCGCCGTTCATCGCGCGGTCGCCGACTATAACCAGGCTTTGATGGAATACACCTACACAACGGGATCATTGCTAAAGCGTTACAACGTCGTGTTGACGGAAGGTCCTTGGTCGGAAGATGCACAAGTCATGGCTCGAGTGAAGGCAAAACGTTTCAAGACGTGTCCAGACGTCGAACTTAATTCAAACAAATGCCCCGTCGCGATCGGCGAATATGAACAACAAGCGGACGGGCCTAAAGCCGAAGTATTAGATCTTGGCCAAAAAATTGAGGGATATTACCAGGACTCGTTCAATCAATATTATGACAATGGCTCGAATTACCGGGGTCCGGAGTCTGCTATTGGACCGGTTGATGAAAACTCGCTGGCACCGGCGGATTCAAGCAATCTCGATTATTACTCTGGCGACGGTCAGTAACTTAAAACGCGGCGTAACATTTGGTAAGATGGTGATTCGTTTCACCTTTTGCTGAGACCCAAATGGTTCGCCAATTATCTCTGCTCGTCTGGATTGCGTTGAGTTGTTTCGTTGGGGTCTTTCAAACGGCCACTGGCGAAGAGAAACAACCTAACTTTGTCTTCTTTCTCGTCGACGATCTCGGTTGGACCGACCTTGGCTGTTTCGGCAGCGGGTTTTATCAAACGCCTAACGTGGATGCGCTCGCGTCAAGCGGAATGAAATTTACGCAGGCCTATGCCGCATGTCAGGTTTGTTCTCCGACTCGGGCAAGTATCTTGACGGGGCTCTACCCGCAACGAGCGGGGATTACGGACTACATCAATCCGGCGGGCGGTAATCAGCCAGCCAAGTGGAAGCGAAATACCCGGTTTCTTCCAGCGCCGTACTCGGATCATCTGCCGCATGAAAACGTCACCATCGCCGAGCAACTAAAAAGCGTCGGGTACGCCACGTTTTTCGCTGGCAAGTGGCATTTGGGGAGCGAAGGGTTTTGGCCCGAAGATCAGGGCTTTGATGTAAACCAGGGGGGCATCGATCGGGGTGGTCCGTACGGAGGCAAGAGGTACTTTTCGCCCTATGGAAACCCACGTCTGAAAGATGGGCCCGACGGTGAGCATCTTCCCGACCGGTTGGCGACCGAAACCATCAAGTTTATTTCTGACAACAAGGACCAACCTTTTTTGGCTTACCTGTCGTTTTATTCTGTCCACACGCCGTTATTGGCCCGTGATGATCTTCGTCAAAAATACGACGAACTCAAAACGCGAATAAGATTTCGAGGGCCGATCTGGGGGCGAGAAGGCGCCCGCAAACTTCGCTTGGTCCAAGAGCATTCGGTGTATGCCGCGATGGTTGAAGCGATGGACCTCGCGGTGGGGCGGGTCCTCAATTCGCTTGACGAACTCGGTTTGGTTGAAAATACCGTTGTTTTCTTTATGTCCGACAACGGTGGTTTGTCGACGTCTGAAGGTCATCCGACCAGCAATTTGCCACTTCGCGGTGGTAAAGGCTGGATTTACGAAGGCGGAATTCGAGAACCCATGATCGTTCGTGCGCCTGGCGTAACGAAAGCCAGTTCGGAGTGTCATCAATATGTTTCGAGCGTTGATTTCATGCCGACGATTCTTGAGCTGGCTAACGTCCAAGCTGATCCGAAGTTAGATGGCAAGAGCTTTGTGAGTCTGTTGGAGGGCCAGCAGCTCGATCGAGGGCCGATTTATTGGCATTATCCGCATTATGGAAATCAAGGCGGTTCGCCGTCGGCGGCTGTGCGTGACGATAACTGGAAGCTGATTCAGTTTTTGGAAGACGACAAGTACGAGTTGTATGATCTGGACAGTGATATTGGCGAACAAACGAATGTAATTGTAGAAAACGAACAAGTTGCCGCGCGTCTAAAAAGATCTTTGGCTGCGTGGCAACAAGATGTTGGAGCAAAAATGATCACGCCCAATGCAAACTACAAACCGAAAACGCAGTGAATAACTTGAATACAACGAGCCAAAAACAAGAGACGATAACCTGGGTTGGAGACGCGCAGAGCGGCCACCTGGTCTTGATCGATCAAACCAAACTGCCTGGCGAATTGGTCACGATTGCATGTCGGGACGTCGAGTCGGTTTGGGAAGCCATTAAGATGCTGCGTGTCCGCGGTGCTCCCGCCATTGGGATCGCGGCCGCTTATGGTGTGGTTATCGGGCTGCAAACTCTGTCGTCTGACGCCACCGACGAAGCGTTTGACGAGCGAGTAAACGAATTGACCGACTACCTGGCTAATAGCCGTCCCACGGCAGTCAATCTGTTCTGGGCATTGGATCGAATGCGGCGGCTGGCCCTCGACAAAACCGGTCTTTCGATTGAGGAGGCTCGCAAAAAATTGCTCGCTGAAGCACGAGACGTTCATGAGGAAGATCGGGAAATGTGCCGGGCGATTGGCCGACACGGGGTCGCTTTGCTGGGAGATGTCGAAGGCGTGTTGACTCATTGCAACGCGGGCGGTCTCGCGACAGCGGAATATGGGACAGCGCTTAGCGTGTTCTTTACAGCTCAGGATCAAGGCCAACATCTTCACGTTTACGTCGACGAGACTCGACCTCTGTTACAGGGCGCCCGTTTGACGGCGTGGGAACTGATGCAACGAGGCATCGAAGCCACGCTCATTTGCGATTCCATGGCGGCGCAAGTCATGCGCGAGGGCCGAGTTCAAGCGGTGATCACTGGCGCCGATCGAATTGCCGCAAATGGAGATTCTGCCAACAAAATTGGTACCTATTCGATCGCGATTCTCGCCCGAGCCCACGGGATACCCTTTTATATCGCCGCACCGAGCAGCACGTTTGATCTTACGCTCGCCCACGGTGATGACATACCGATCGAGGAACGCAATCCGAGGGAAATCACGCACGGATTCGGGAAACAAACGGCACCGGATGGCGTTCAGGTTTACAACCCCGCATTTGATGTGACTCCCGCT
Organism: Planctomycetaceae bacterium; assembly: GCA_024638965.1. Classification (GTDB taxonomy): domain Bacteria; phylum Planctomycetota; class Planctomycetia; order Pirellulales; family Pirellulaceae; genus Mariniblastus. Next base: position 14,057 of record JAHEJI010000117.1, on the reverse strand, counting down.
GAGTACATTGACGCGATCATTACGGAATGCGGCGTCATTCAGCCGGTCACCGAAGACAACATTCGCGAGGTTTTGGGCGTTGTTTGAAATACTCAGATCCAGCCAGCTTTGCTTACTACGCTTGGAATGAAATATGGGTAAAAAATGTGTGGTGAAAAATTCGAATCTCATTGTTCTTGCAGGTAGTTTGTTAGATTTGCATCGGCAGTTTTAATATGCCGATTGAGATTCCTGTTTCGACTCGCCGAATTAGCCAGGACGATTTTGGAAACCTGGCGTTTGAAGTAATGTCGCACGTGTTTTCGTTTCATAATGAATTCGGTCGGTTTTTTAATGAAAAAATCTACAAACGCGAATTGGCCGGTCGAATGGCCGGCATAGATCTTGAAGTACCCATCACGGTAACTCACGATACATTTGAAAAAATATATTATTTAGATGTGTTGGTTAATGGCACCGGCTTGTTCGAATTTAAGGCTGCAGATGCGATTCATCCCAAACATCAAGGTCAAGTCATCAACTACTTGTTGCTATCCGATTTGGCTCACGCGAAGATCATCAACTCTCGTCCCGAGAAAGTGGAACACAGATTCGTAAATTGTGCTCATCGTCTCAATGACCTGAGAAACTCAGAAATTCGATTCATCGACTGGGACGATGGAGTGCCAGGGGCAAGAAAATTCAAAGAAATTCTAGTTTCTCTGGCAGCGGATTGGGGAGTTGGATTGGAGTTGGCTCTATACGAGCAAGCACTTGCGCACTTTTTGTTTGGTGAGGCCGAAATCATGGTTACAGGTACGTCAGGCAACCTCGGCTTCCAACGGTTTCGTCTCGCTGCACATGAAGTCGCTTTCAGGCTCACATCTCTTAATAAAAAACAAGAATCGTTCGCGGTCCATTTACAGCGGATGGTTTTGCATACAAATCTGAAGGCAATTCTATGGGCGAACATCACTCATCATGAGATCGATTTTTCTGTGTTTCGAGGGCCGGGACGATAGTACTCCACGAACACCATTTTTCACCCCACATCTTTTACCAAATCCTACTACCCAATCCAGTTACTCGACGCGAACATATACAAAATAATCGGTTTCATACTTCTGGCAACTGCCACGGGTCTCGTCTTTCGCGGTCGAGCAATTTGTTATTGGCGGGATCCTCGAATTGCCACTCCTGTGGATTCCACTTCAACGTCTTGCGATTCCAATAGGCGAGATTGCCGAGATGAATGATCGTGACGGTTCGAGCACCCTTTTCAACTTCTGCGACGGGCATCTTCCGCGACTTGATGCAGTCCAACCAGTCGCGATGATGGCCGGGGCTCTTGGGCAAGTGGACTTCGCTCTCGGCAAGCGGTGTTTTCACAAGTTCTTCCGGATCACTGCTTAGATGGCCACGATCGATGTGCAATGTTCCATTCTCGCCGTGAAACACGCATCCGCCCGGGCCACCATGGATCATTTCGATTCCGTTGGCGTAAACGAACTTTACGCCTTTTGTCGCGTTCGGGTCTTCGGGGGGAATGATTTCGACAGGGCCGCTGTCATCCATTTCCAAGGCCCATTGCGCGATGTCGTAATGGTGAGCACCCATATCGGTATGCCCGCCGCCTGAGTACTCACGATACTTCCGCCAAGCGGGAAAATGATTGTGAATTCCGCGCGGGCTGAGGATGGAGTTGTAAGGTCGTTCGGGAGCCTGGCCAAGCCACATGTCCCAATCGAGCCCGGCTTCCATTTCTTCTGCCTGCAAATCACACATCACGCTGGGACTGCCGACGCCCACGGTCACTTTGTGAATTTTGCCCAACCGCCCGCTACGAATGCACTCAACCGCTTCCCGGAAGGGACCAAACACATTGGATCTTTGCTGGCTGCCCGTTTGCACGATACGCTTGTGCGTGCGAGCCGCTTCGATACAGCGTTTCGCTTCCGCGATCGTCAGGGTCAACGGTTTTTCGCAGTAGACATCTTTGCCCGCTTTGCAAGCTTCGACAATCGGAATTGTGTGCCAATGATCGGGAGTCGCGATGCAGACCGCATCGATATCTTTTCGAGCAATCACTTCGCGAAAATCAACATACGCATCGCAACCCTTGAATTCTTTTTTGGTGGAGGCGTATTCATCGTTGACGCGTTTTTGCGCGTGTTCGCGGCGGGTTTTGTCAACCTCGCAGACCGCGACGATTTGCACATCCGGCTGGTTAAGCAATTGCGGAATATGATAATCTTTTGCAATCTTGCCGCAGCCGATTACCGCCACGCTAATCCGTTCATTTGGGGAGGCACGGAAACTATTTCCCAATGCAGTCGCCGTGATGATCGTTGGTGCAACGGCAGCAGTGGTCTTTAAGAACGAACGGCGAGAAACGATCATTTGAATGTCTCGGTTATTCTAGGCAAAGAAGGCTGTTTTTTAGAAAGTTTCCCATCTTGTGCAGAAGCGTTTTCCAGACCACTAAGGGTGACGACAAACATCATCACGAAGTCAATTGCCGTATTCGATACTTCATCGCTTCACCATTTTTGTCAGGCGGTCAGTCGCCGGAGACGCTTTTCAATACTTTAAGATAACCAATTCAACCCGATAATGGGTTGCGGAGACTCGAAACGCAAATTTCGACGTGAAAAGCATCAAAAAAAGAATAGTGAGACTAAGACCGGGCGTCTACTCAAACCAAAGATTTGCGTGGTTGGTGAAATGTTGCTCGCCGGCAATTCGTTGACAATCGCAGATTACGAAACCAGGAACTCACAGCCGACTTGAAAATAGTGGCCGAGATCCCGGCAATAGGTGACTCTGGCGATGACGCTAAACGAATCTCCGTGACAGGGCTGGAGTGTTAACAGAACGTGGCTTCGTCCAATCGGGCTAGTCGTGACAAGTCCGACTCCTTTCACCGAAATGTCGCGGCTGATGGAGTTATACTGATAATCCAACGGGATCAATTCATCGTCCAACGCCTTGATTTCGACGGGCATGGTCACATTCATTCGTTCGACAGCACGACGTTCGGCCCCGAAACTCTGCTTGCCGTCCAACATGTAAACGGTTTCAATCTGGTTTACAAAGGAGCTGATTTGTTCAGCGGTGCGATAAAACGGGCCTTCGAGTTGTGAGACTGTATTCATAATTGACATCCTGATGAGGAAAAATTGTGGACAAGGCGAATTCATAAATTCTCGCTTTCCAACCATAGGATGCAAAGAAAAACGAACGCAAACCCACCCGACAATTTGCGGAAAACCGAAGCATCAAGGGTCAAAAGTTCTTTGTCAACTTAGTTGATCAAGGCAATTATAGGGGGTGGACGCGATGTGCAGTTTCCACCGGAATGGACATTTTGAGTTTATTTTCCAGATTCGGATGTCTTTGTTTTTTCATCGAGCCAATTACAGATCCGTTCAATGACGGCCGGATCGATAGGTCCGACTTTGGCATTCGAAATAACACCAAATTTTGGGTGAGTGACTTGTCCAGCTTTTTCCTGGCCAAGGTGATGGCCGAGATTTTCAACGACGACGTTCGAGAATTGGTCGTTATCGTACGCTCTTTGCACCGCGCACATTGCATACGATGCGGCAACCCATCGCTTATCGAGTGAACCGACAATAGATAAAGTGGGAGTCCGGGTAGCGTTGATCGTTTCGGATCCGAAAGGGAAACCGAAGCGATCTTTGACTTTGGCGACGCGCCAACGTTCGGGCGATTTCGAAAGTTGTCTTATAGTATGTTCATGGATGTCGATATCCTTCCGACTTTCTGGATCAGCCCTTTCGCGTTGACCAAGTTTTCCATCCTGGTTTCGGTCTTGTTCGTGAAACTCGGTCTGGGCCTGCTCGACCAATTGCGACAGTTCCTGTTCATCTGTATTAACCAGAGAAGCGCCCGCCAGGAATACAAGACCAGGCAGTTTGGGGTTTTCCGCTAATAGAATCGTCGCTCGCCTGGCTCCCAAGCTGCGCCCAATCAGGAAGATGTTGTCCGCGGGTACGGTTTTTTGCTTTCGAAATCTGGCTAAAGCTAATCTGGCATGTGCGACGGTTTCTTCAAATCGCGGCGAATCAGCCATCAACGGATCTTTCGCGAATTTTGGGTCACCTCGGTAAATCGAGCGCCAGCGCATGACGATGAATCCGCGATTCAACAGGGCAGTCGAAATTGTCTTGCCATCCCGAATCCAATTCCCTGAAATCGAAAGGATCGGTGGGACCTCCCAGTCCAGGCCCGAGACAAGCCCACCGCCCAACATCATCACCGCATACCCGTTACGAGATTCCTCGGGCGGAACTTCAATCAAGCCGTCAAATATTCGTTTCTTCGAGTCCATAAACACGATTGGAATCGTCTCAATTTCCGCAGACGGGATCGTCGATTGAGCCGAGAGGCTGGTCAGACATGCCGATATGATCATGCAGCTCAAGAGAGAAAGCGATGGTTTCATTTGATGATTGTTTTGCTTGGATCGTTCGTTGGACCGTTCCACGTTGGCAGATTGTCTCTCATTAGCCCATCCAGGAAAATCGTTTGACCGGTGGGTATCGACGAATGGCACTACTTTAGAATGTTTTACTTCAGCTCCAACGGAGCCATCCTATGTCAGCAAGGCCAGCGGCGCCAGCGGCCTGGGAAACCGAATTACCATCACCACGTCAAGGCCCAACGGGTCGTTCCTAAACGCTGTTTAGGGCCGCCCCATTCGGGGCTGATGTCGTTACTCGAACATTTTCCCAGGGCGATGCCGGCGATGCCCTGGGCTGACATATGGCCGACCCTTCGGGCCTACAAGTATTACGGGTCTATTCCTTTCTAACGTAAATACCATTGGGACATCGCCCCGCGCGGACCGATGGGCACGCGGTTAATCTAGAGCATTTCAAAAATTGGTATTCAACCTCTGGCAGTCTGAAGGAGCTTGTCCGCTACGGCGAAAAGAATCTTTCGCTGATTTACGGAGATCCTTCACCTCGTACCTCGGTTCAGGATGACACAAGTGCGAATCAATTTTGGAATTACTCTAGGACACGGAGCTGCCAAATAGCAACGTCCATTAGTTCTAACAGCCAAGCTTGTGGTTTGCCATCTTGAGCCCAAGGCTCATCATCCTGTCAAAATCTCAGCGTCTCCAGTTAATTCCTTCTGGCTCAGGTTCGGAATCTGAGCAGATCTTGTTGAGCTTCGTTCGATCGACCCCGGCTGCTCGCTCTCCAATAAAGCCTCCAGACGATTCAGCCGGTCTTCAATTTCGCCTAAGCCTTCGACTCGCAGTCGATTCTGGGAAAGCTGTTCGGCGACGAGGTCATCGGAAATAAGCATCTTCTGAAAGAACATCATCAACAGCGTACAAAGATACTTGCGTCCCATTTCTCGCAATCGCAGATTGGAACTGCCCCAGGTGCGGCCATACCAGTTAATTGGCACTTGGGCGACATGATAACGCCGGCACAACACACTCAAAGACATTTCCAAAGTAATGTTGAAGTGGCTGGCGCGAAAAGGACCACATTCTCGTACGACCGACATCCGATAAGCCTTAAAGGCGTTGGTCAGGTCGTTGAACTTTGTCCAGAACATCAACTGAACACAACGGTTCACGATCCGATTGATAATCAATTTCAACCGCGGGTAATCCTTGACTTCGCTGCCTTTGATAAAGCGTGAACCGAAGACGCAATCGAATCCTTCCAGCAATTTGTTATAGTATTTGACGACATCTTCGGGCGCATCTGACGAATCCGCCATGTAAATGACTATCGCGTCTCCGCTGGCTTGTTCCAATCCTGAACGAATTGCCCTGCCAAACCCACCCGGCAGCGTTCGATTGACAATCTTGACGATTGGGTTTTGTTGGATGATTGCGTTAACCGTCGCCTCGGTCGCGTCGGAACTGTTGTCGTTGACGACGATAATTTCCGTTTCGATCGCGTGTTTCTGGCACAACGTCAACATGAGTTCGTCGACGCATTTGCCAATGTTTTTTTCTTCATTGTACGCGGGGATGACGACAGATAATTTCATTTGATTTCCAGTTTCAATTAAGGACGCCGCTCAAGACCGCAGGGTTTGCGTGCATCCATTGACTGATGTCGTGGACGATGGTCTGGGCGTTCCGTCGGGGCCGCCAGCCAAAATCACGTTGGGCTTTGCGAGTGTCGGTCAGGTAAATGCGAACGTCGACATTGCTGGTGTCCGGCACCGCGGAAATGTCGACGTGTTGGCCCGTCGTTTCCTGGCAAATGGTTGTCAGTTCGGCCAACGAAACAGAGACGTCTTTGCCTCCGCCGATGTTGTATACGCGGCCGTCCCAGAAGTTTGTGCACGCACACTGTTGAACCAACAACTCAAAAAGATCATCCACATGTAACAAGTCACGAACCTGCTTGCCAAGCCCACCAAAACCGATGTATTGGAGCGGGCGCCCATTGTGGTGTCGGCCGACCCACAGCGAGACGACGCCCTGATCCGCTTTCCCCATCTGCCAGGGGCCAGCCAGAATCCCGCAGCGGTTAATGATGGCTGGCATTTTCCATTGATAGGCGTATTCTTTTACCATTAATTCAGCGGATAGCTTGCTGGCTCCATAAAACGATCGGGCACCGTCCAACGGAAATGACTCGGATACTCCGTGTTCGCCTAAACCGTCAATCGACGAGTGCTCATCCCAACAAAATCGACTTTCGTTTTCACGGAACGGAACACTGTTCAATCGTTCAATCGGATACACGCGGCTGGAACTGAGCAACACAAACGCTGAGTCGTGCTGGCGGGCTGCTTCCAAGGAATTGATTGTTCCAAACAGGTTCGTGTTGACGACGTAGTCACTTGAACCTGTCGTTCCCGCGTGAACCGAAGGCTCAGCCGCACAATCGATCAGTAAATCAAACTTCGCGATCCCTTCCAAATCCTCGCGATTTCGCACGTCGCCATGAACGAATTCGACGCCATGCTTTTTTAGCCGTGGTAAATTGAGTTCGCTGCCACGGCGTTTCAGATTATCGAGTGCCGTTACCCGAACCTCGGGAAAAAGTTGGCTGAACTGGACGGCGAGATTTGAGCCGACGAATCCGGCCCCGCCCGTAATCAAGATATGTTGGAATTCCATGGTTGATTTATCGGATCCCGTGAGGGAACGTCTTGCTGGGGATGGATCAGGAGAGGTGGAAAAATCGAATTGGAAGCCAAGGCAAACATCTCGTCCATAATTGATCTAAAATCGTAATGGTAGGACCACTTCGGATAATGAGCTTGAAACTTACGCGTGTCGCTGACATACCAGATGTGGTCGCCGATCCGGTTTTTATCGCTGAGGGTAATATCCATGGAGTTACCTGTTCGTTCTTCACAGGCGGCAATAGCTTCCCAGACTGAACAATTACTTTGACGGCCGCCTCCAGCGTTGTAGACTTCGCCCGGTCGCGGGTTCAGGTGGTAATGCCAAAACATGTTGACCAGATCATTGGCGTGGATATTGTCGCGTACTTGCTTGCCTTTGTATCCGTAGACCGTGTACGGATGGCCCGTGATCGCGCACTTGACTAAATAGGACAAGAAACCGTGCAATTGCGCCCCGCAATGCCCGGGACCCGTCAAGCAGCCTCCGCGAAAACAGACGGTGTTCATTCCAAAATACCGACCGTACTCCTGTACCATCGAATCCGCCGCGAGTTTGGAAACCCCGAACAAAGAGTGTTTGGTCTGGTCGACCGACATCGACTCATCAATTCCGTGTTCAAAGAATGGATGGTTGTCTTCGATTTCCCAACGCGACTCCAATTCGACCAATGGCAGTCGATTAGGCGTGTCTCCATAAACTTTGTTCGTGGAAGTAAACACAAAGGAGGCTTTTGGACAATGCTTTCTTGTGGCTTCGAGCAAATTAAGTGTGCCGGTTGCATTCACGGTAAAATCGACGTGAGGTGCCGATGCAGCCCAGTCATGAGAGGGTTGTGCAGCAGTATGAATAATTAGCTCGATGTCAGAACCATGTCGCTCAAATAGATTCTCGATAGCGATTTGATCACGAACATCAATTGCATGGTGTTCGTAGTTGGCGAGAGTCGCTTGCAGATCACGCCGCACTGGATCGGTTGATGCGTCGTCGCCAAAAAACCTGCGCCGCATGTCGTTGTCAATGCCAACAACTCGAAACCCTTTCCGAGATAGACAACGAACGGCCTCGGCCCCGATCAACCCAGCTGAACCAGTTACTAATGCGATATTCAATTCGGCCACCCCAAGGGCTTACTTCCGTGGTCGGCAAAGGATTCCACCTCAGAAAAGTCGGAAAATATAGATCATGTTCCGCAAGTAGCAAATCAATAATGTATGTTTGGGGGCAGTTCTTTGTAATCTTGACGATTTGGAAATGATGATTGATACAATCGGTACCAGATGAACAGCAACGAATTCTACACAGTCAACTCACGGTGTTCCGCGTGCCAGCGAATTCCTCTGTTTCTGTGGCTGGGGCTCGCCGGCACCATTTTGGTGGTTGTAGGGGTGCTGCTGCGGTGGTCGTTAACAACCGGGCTTCAGTGTGACGAATTGTTATTGCTGAGAGCCATCGAACTCGGCCCTCTGGGCGGACTGCTGGCGGAAGGGTCGTCGCATCCGCCGTTGTTCCGTTGGATCGTGGGTGCATTGTTATCCGCCCAATCCCCGGATTGGCTGCTGAGAACACCCAGCATTATCGCGTCTGTATTCACGATCGTCGTCTGGTTTTTTATCTTTAGACGAGTCGTTGAAGACGATTGGGTCATCTTTTTTCTGATCCCCCTGGTGGCTTGCGGAAGCGGTTGGTTGGAAATCGGATACCAGCTTACGCCCTACGCGTTTTTGACCTTGATCTGCTCGCTGCACGGCCTGTTCTGGCTAAGACTGCTTGATGAACAAAGCCTGAAGAATATTGTTTGGTTTGTGATCACCGGCGTCGCACCGATTTGGACTCATTTTTATGGTGCCAACGTGATTGTTGCCGACCAGATTATCTGGCTGTTTCTGATTTGGAAGTACCGTGAGCTATGGCGGATTTGGCTTGGAATTTCCATTGCAACCGTTTTATTGGCTCTACCCGTTGTCCCGATCGCATTATTCTACGTGCAACTCGAGAAGCCCTTCGCACTCGTACGAATCGACAACTATCCAAGTTATTTTGTGGAACGTTCATTCCAGCTGTTTTCAAAAATGACGTTCAATATCGGAATCTTGGGACCCCTGATTGGAGTTTGGTATCTCGTTGTGGGTCATACGTTCCTGCAATGGCTGAGAAAAGACGACGCGTCGAAAATTGAAGCGTCGCCAGCGGAGCAGCAGTTGCGTCAAAGGAATTTCTTGATTCTGTGCGGGTTTTTCTTGGCTGGATTACCGGCAGCCCAAGCCCATTCCGTGTTGACAGAAAAGGCCATGTGGGCGCGCTACGCAGTACTTGCAACCTGGGTGCATTGGCCATTATTGGTGGTTGTTTTACAAACGCTTGTCAGCAAAAAAACAACCCGCGTAGCGACCGCCGTGTTTTTGGGTTGGTGTCTGTTCGCGTTTTTCTCGATCAACCAGATGCGACAGGCCTGGACGTTCGATCATTCTCCAGCAATCAAAATGTTGTCTGAACACGGGCAAGCGGCTGATGCGTACTTCGCTCAAGACATGGATTTTTGGGTCGGAGACGCGAATTTTGATCGCCTTTGGTTTCAACGATATTCACCCGTGAAGATGCCAATCGTCACCAATAAGGCAATGGGCCGATTTGAACTGGCGAGCCAGGGACTCTCGTTTAGCAGTGTGCCGTCGGAAATCCAACGCATCTGGGTCTGTTCCGATCTCTACAATGCGGTTTCGTTGAGAAAAATGCAAACCTCGGATTGGCGAATAATCAAACTCGACGATTCGGTGCCGATGCGACCGGTTGCCCTGTTTGCGAGAAACGATTCAGAAGAATTACAAGCGAAGACCGTGATGCCTTAACTGGGAAGTGAACTTCGACTGCTGATTCGAACATCTTAAGTCAATCTGGATGCTTTTTTGAAATCAACAAATGCCCTCACTAAGAAACAGAGAATCACAAAGAATCTCAGTTATCTCTGCTGCCTCCTGTCCCAATAAGTAGCCAACACGCGCTGTTTGCCGTTGAAGTTCTGGAAGTTATTTCTCCCGCGTTCCTCAACAATTCAAACCGGGGTGGGTGTAGTAATTCATTGTTACATCTGCGTCCATACGGTAAACTGTGCGGCGACATCGATGACCAAGATATAGCGGAGGGATTTTAATGTTGCTGCGAATTAACGATGAAGCACCAGACTTCAAAGCCAAAACGACTCAGGGTGAAATTGGATTTCACGAATGGATTGGTGACTCGTGGGCCATCTTGTTTTCGCACCCGAAAGACTTCACCCCTGTTTGGACAACCGAATTGGGGTACATGGCCAAGCTTGAACCGGAGTTTGAAAAGCGTAACTGCAAGATCATTGGCCTAAGTGTTGACCCGGTCGAGGACCACGCCAAATGGGCCAAAGATATCGAAGAAACGCAAGGCTATGCCGTTGGCTTTCCCATGATTGGTGATCATGATTTGGCCATTGCCAAGCTTTATAACATGTTGCCCGCCGATGAGACGAGCACCTGCGATGGCCGCACTGCTGCCACCAACGCAACCGTGCGTTCAGTTTTTATTATTGGACCAGACAAAAAGATCAATTTGATGATGACTTATCCAATGACAAGTGGCCGCAACTTTGATGAGATCTTACGCGTTTTAGATTCAATTCAGCTAACAACCAGGCATAAGGTTGCTACGCCAGTGAATTGGAATAATGGAGACGATGTGATTATTGTTCCGTCAGTTTCTGATGACGAAGCGAAAGAGATGTTTCCCGACGGCTGGGAGGCCCAGAGGCCATATTTGCGAATGGTAAAACAGCCGAATTAAATCGCCACGATCCAAGTGGGACCTTGCGCCCGGAACAGATTGGAATCGTGAACAGATTGGAATCCCTGCGCGAGTCTGGGGCGGCCAAGCTTAGAAAACTCTCATGCGTTCCGCTGGACGACTTTCTGCAGCTAGTCTCAATCACGTCGACGTCGGCGGCGCAACTTCGTAATCAAAAATGGTTCAAAGAAATTCTTCAGCTTCTTCTTGACGGTCCTGAGAAACAAGAAACTCCAGTAACATTTCGCGAACCGCAGATGAATCACAAGAGTAAGCTTGACGCAGGTATTTCTCGGCGGCATCCAGATCATTGCTCATCATGTTTGTAAAAACTAATCCGAGCTTGACTTCCAAAACGTCTATGATCCCAATTCGGTCCGTGTATCCAAAACTCTTTAAGGCAGCGTTAATATTCGCGCGATCCTCTGGGGTGAAGCCTTCTCGTAAAGCTTGACCCTCCAATAACTCATCCCACGTTGCGGTAATACGATTCAAATGTTCGCGGCCTCGGTTTCGATGATATTGCACGAAAAAGCTGTGAACATTGAAGGCGAACCACGCACAAAGAAAGAAAACGGCCCACCGACCAATTTTGGTGATGCGCGACTTGCGTTTGAGCTGAATATTTTGAATCCGCAAGTCGCGTTTCCGAAAAATTCGGAAAAATTGAACCGCCAGATACGCCGTTATTACGCCGAGTGCAATTGCCAGCAACAACGGTGGGACATCGTATAGCCCGCGAAGCGCGTACACAGAAACAGATGCCACGAGCAAACCAAACAATTCCTCGGAAATTGAAAAATCATATGATTTTCGACGGCGAGGCGGTTCGCTCGAATTTTGTAAAGTACTGCTCAAATTTTCTGAGCCTGTTCTTTGTCTTAATCCGAAATAAAGTGCGTCATTCGGGCAAACACTGACGCAATCCATACATTTCATGCAACCAGGGTCGACGACCATACCGAAGTCTCTCACTTCTGCGTGAACGAAAACGTTCGAAGTGCAGTTTGCGGTGCATTGACCGCACTGACGACAAGCATCTGTCACGCGGATACGACCGATTGCCAACCGATCCGAAATCGAGAAAAAAGCGCCATAGGGACAAGCGTACGTACAGAATCCTTTGTTTCCCAAGAGGTAGACGACTAACCCCCCACAGATGGTCAGAGTGAGGACCGAAACAAATGGCCCGGGGAACGTTTGCCAAAAATTTTCCGTCAGCAAATGATTTGTAAAGCCGGGATGACGTTCTCCCCGCCATAATCGAAGCAATGTCGGCCAAAGAAACATGTAAAACGCAACCGCAAACGGCACCAATGCCAACATTCGGCTTCGTAGCGGTTTTGGACGAATCCCGATCCGCCGCAACAAGTATCCGCTCAGATCTTGCAAGGCGACGATATGACAGCCCCAGCCACAAAAGAACCGTCCAAAAATTATCGTGCTGATAATTGCGAGTCCAAAGAAAATCGCTCCTGCATTCAAATAACCCAATTCGAGAGTGTACATTGCCTCGGAGGGTTCAACGGGAGACAAAGACCGACCACGTAACAAGTAATGCGTTATGTGCAAAACAATAACCACGTGGACAAGAATCAAGACGCATGCGCGGATTCGACCGCGTCCTGATTTTCGAAGGGCTGTCTTGGGGTCATTTTCGGAGGGTTGCAGTACCGGTAACTCGCCATGATTTTCGTTTGCTCTGTTTTCGGGCATGTTAAAAATCCCACATATAATTCAAATCATTGGATGCCCTGAAGTCGCTACATTTACCTTGGAAACCTTCGTCGAAAGCAAGGTCGACTCAAGTCCTCACGGAGGTGCGATAAAAACCGATTAACTTCCCACAAGTAGTTTATCGAAAACTCGGTCTTGCGCCTGCCAACTCTTGTTCGAACAGTTTCAGGTCCGTGTTGTACAAATTCCCAAATTCCTGAACTCAAACCAAAACAGTCGGCATCGTTTGCTGTTTAAACTCGCCATTGAAACTCGAAAATATCGTAATCCATGGTAAATCCAGTTTCCCTCCAAAGTATGGGTCAAAACCCGAAATTTCCGCTTGCTCGCCGATGAAATAATTGACAAGCATTACCAGTTTGCCCATAATCGGGCCGAAATAGGCCCTCGGCCGGAATTAATCTATCAGTATACCCGCAGTCAACTAGCTCATTATCTCAAGGAACTCCAAATTGAAAAAGTCTCGAAAAATCGTACTGTTGTCAGTCGTTATGCTCACGGGTCTGTGGGCATCTTTGGAATTGCAAATCCATGCAAAGCCGATGAGTTACCTGGGGATTGGTCCCGACGTAATCGTTGGCGATATTCCCAACATTGCTCGCTATGATACGTTAAATGGTGAAACGTCTTTTGCAATTGCAACGACATCCTGCAACATTGGTGATGAGCGGCTTATTTGGCAAGCCAGCACCAATGTACACCCTGTGATTTCACAAAATCTGTATCGTGTCAAAGACGGTCGGATTGAACAAATTGGAATGGCGTGGCTCAAGCATGGATTTGCTGTAGCAGCAGGCAACCGTTGTGGCCAGTGCACGGATCCTGCTTCAAATTATCTCGGTGTTAATTGTTCCGATCCGTATTCAGCTGGTTTGAACGGAAATCAAAGTGGAATCGGTCCGAAAAGCGAAGTTAACGCGTCAACGGGAATTTTTGTAATGCCGTATAGCCGTCTTCCTTTTCCAAGAAATCTCCTTGATGGTCGCATTCGAGTTCTGAATACTGATATCGATCCAGGGTTAAACCCCGGGGCACGCTATTTTGTCGAATCGCAATATATTCATCCGCAAGACGCGGCGTCTGGGAACGGCAACAACAATGCCTCGTATCGAGAAGCATTTGCGAGCGGCGGGGGTAGCGTTGTGGACATCAATGTTCGGGGGCAGAACCCAATCGTGAGGGAGCAGCCGGGCATTCTCGCATGGCAAGCAGTGTATCCAGATGTTGAAATCTTTAATGTCGACGTCCCGAATGATGGTCGGGTAATTGTCGGAATACGTACAACGCCACAGGAACTTGGTGGTTTTCACACTGAGATCGCGATTGAAAACTTGAACTCGCACCGATCGCTGCAGTCGCTCGGCATAAGATTCTGTTCGGGCGCAGTAAGTAATCC
>JAHEJI010000116.1 GCA_024638965.1 Planctomycetaceae bacterium | reverse complement strand
AGCTTCACCGCCGCTAAGCGTTCTCAAGGGACGATCAAGAGACAAGTAGCCCAACCCGACCTGACATAGATATCGCAGGCGTCTTACGATCGGATTGACGATTCGCGAAGCCCCATTTGCAGCGCCGAACCTGTTATTTTCAAAAAACTCAAGTAACGAGGAGATTTTCTCTCTAGATAATTCCGTTATGTTTTTGTCTGAAATTCGAAAGCTGAGTCCGTGTTCGTTGAGTCGCGTTCCTGTGCACGCTTTACATTCCGAAACAATGTCATCTTGTTTTTTCTCGCCCAGTCCTTCGCATTCATGGCAAGCGCCAAGCGGACTGGTAAAGCTTAACAACCGGGGCGTCGGTTCGGGAATGATTCTCTCACAATTCCCGCATGTCAATTCCCTACTAAAGACTTGGCGTTGCCACGTTCGACCATCAATCTGAATGTCGGTTCCGCCAACCGCATCGACCGCAATCAATGCCTCACACTGACCGTTGCCAAACTGAAAAGCCGTTTCCAACGATTCGCGGACACGTGAGACTGGACTGTCCGATTTAAGACGGTCGACGATGACAGTCGCCTGTTCTTCGTCTAAAAACTGGGGTTGAGCGATCAACGCTGATGACAGTTCGACCGTTTGACCACCAATAACCACGCGCCCAAAGCCGTTTTTCCTGACGGACTCGAGAACCGCGAGCGGCTCAGAGCGAAGGTCAACTACAAATCCAATTTGGAACCGTGTTCCGTTGGGCAATCCAGCAAGCGATTCTGTGACCGTTTCCAGGTCGTCTTTACTAACCGAGACATTGCAGTTCGGACAGACAACGTCGGCGATTTTCGAAAACAACAGCCGCAGATACTCGATCGTCTCGGTCGCGGAACCGACTGTCGCATACGGACCGCTTCGGCCGCGCGTCGCTTTAACCGCGATCGCGGGAGGAATCCCATCGATGCGATCGGCATCCGGCCTATCAAGCTGCTGGAGGAACTGCCGTGTGTAGGGTGAGAAACTTTCGATGTAACGTCTTTGTCCCTCAGCGTATAATGTATCAAGCGCCAGACTTGTTTTCCCGCTGCCGCTTAAGCCGCAAACAGAAAGCCACTGTCCGTGAGGAATATCAAGGTCAATGCTTTTGAGATTGTTAACACGAACGTTTCGCAGTTTGATTTGTCGTTGAGGCAACTTGGGCTCGCTCGCGAATGAGACGCAATAGATTCTCTTCAAATCACATTATGTCGTTGTAAAAGCCAGGTGGCGAGAGGCGAACGCGACGCGAGTGGCGAGAGTCGAGTGGCGAGTGGGCTATGAAACCTGAATTGCAATACGCTTGAGCCAACCGCGTTAACATCGGGAATTTGACAATTGTTTTCGTTTTCTGGCTGCGGCCACCGCTTATTGCGCTTTCCCAACTAGGGACGCTGACCCTGAACGTGGATTCGAACGAGAAGATACTTGCTCTCGATGAGGTGTTCGAATCGCGCGAAATTCCTTCCAGAAAAATCCGGTGGATATTCGACTTCAAGGCGAATGGGATGAAGCCGCAGGTCCTGGACTGGCTTAAGAAAAAGAACATTCCAAAGAACCAGCTTATTCTATTTGGCGATTACGAAGTGCGAAGAAGATTCTAAGGTCGTGGGTATCCCTTGGGCTACACGACTTTATTTGGCAAGAGCTGGAAAAAAAATACTCCTCAGCCCCTCGGAAATGTTTGACCGCTGTAATGAGCTTGGGTGCAAACTAATGGTTGTGCCGATATTCTTTGTGACGACAACCTTTGTTAACAGCGCTCCAAAGAGAGGAATCGATGTTTGGTGCGATGACTCGAATAATGGACGAGACCTCAAATATGTCACAAACTGCGGCGTTAAGGGAGTGATTGCTGATTATCCCGAAAAGACAATGATCGAATTCAAAGATCCGGACACAGGTAGCCAAACGTCCGTTCGTTGATCAATCATGCATAGGTACAGGGTTTGCTGTTTTGGATCTGGCCACAGCGCCGTGGCGGGGCAATTTGATCGGATAGCCCAAACCTTGGTCAAAAAACGTCAAAATTAGGTTTCTGAACGGCTTGACGGGCTGATTGTGAGATTTCCCTCGATTTGGACGTATATCTACAACGATTGATGCAGCGTTAATAGGTTTTGTGTTAGCTCTCATCCGCGTAGCTTAAACTTATTCCACGAGCATCGGACGCATCATCTCGTTGTCCTCGTGTTCAACGATATGGCAGTGCCAGACATACAAACCTGGCAAGTCGAACTTCGCTTTGATATAAGTCTCTTCGCCCGGATAAGCAATGACAGTATCTTTGTAGCCCGTTTCCCATGACTCGGGAGAACGAAAGTTTCCGCCGCCGGCGTCCGAGCGACCCACCACTTCAAATTTTACGAGGTGCACATGAATCGGATGAGCATCCCCGGTCCGATTTTGGATTCTCCACTCTTCGGTTCCACCCAGGTTAGGTTTTTCCGTGATCGGATCCACCCACAGCAACGGCGTACCCGCTTTTCCCAATAGTGCGGCAATGGGGACCTCTTCAAGTGGGTGCTCGGTCATCTCCTCGTGGAGTGTCAAAAACCGACTTGGACCCTGCTTCGGACCGAGTGGGGGCGCTACCGGTAATCTCGCCGGCAAGATCGAGGTGTCGGCACTGGTCGCCTCCTTCACGCGGAACTGCATGACTTGGCCGGTTGAATTCGGGTCGGCTGGTTCGAAATCCACGCCGGGTATTCCTCCGCCGAACGGCTCGTCAGGACCCAAGTTCTGAAGCACGATTTCCGTACCCACCGGAATATTGGTGAAGTCCACAATTACATCTGCCCGCTCGGCGGGAGACATTAGGAGGTCGTTGAGTGCGACCGTCTCCGGTAAGAAGCCTTGGTCCGCACCGATCTGGTAGAAAGGCATGCCATTGCTCATTTTCAAGATAAGAAAACGAGAGTTGCAGCCGTTAAGCAGTCGGAAACGATAACGACGTTGCTCGACGTCAAGGTATGGCCAGGTACGACCGTTGACGACCATTGTATCGCCAAAAAATTCCGGGTTCCAAATTGGCGCAACGGGCGAGTCGGGAGTGTACGGCCCCGAAAATCCATCGAAAAACGCGCGCGAATCGGGATAGAACAGCGTTCCATCGGCATTGAAAGAACGATCCTGGATCGCGATCGGAATTTCAGTGTATTCACCGAGAGGATTATCCCCAACTCCCGTCGCAACATATCCCAGCTCCGCATCGTAGGGGCCGCCCCGGATCAGCCAGAAGCCGGCAGGCCCGGCGTACACGTTCAGCCGCGTCATACCGAGCGTATGATCGTGGTACCACAACGTCGTCGCGGGCTGGTCATTTAAATAGGTGAACGTTGCCATGCCTGGCTTCCAGCTATGGCCATATTTTTCCTTAAAATAATCGTAAATGGTTCCCGTGCGGGCATAATCACTGGGGATGTTTCTGGCATTAGGCAGATACCAAGCCTCGGGGTAACCATCGCTGTCCTCCAATGCGTGAGCGCCGTGAACGTGCGTCACAAGCGGTACGGGTCCAAGGTATGGCCCCGGAGTTTCTTCGAAAATTGGTCGCTTGTCGCGGCCCAGAAGTCCCCCTGGAGGATTGGCCCAATGCAACGTCGGATCGACGGGTAACAGGTGAGGCAGATAGTTGCGATTGTTATCTGTCAGCTGATTTTCCCACTGAACCTGCGTAGTCTTGTTCCAACGCGCCTCCACCGTGAAGGCAGGGAAATTAAAGGTTTCAGGATGTCTCGTCGATCCGTAACTCCACACAGGCGTCTCTGGAAAGTCAAATGGTAGAATCTGTTGATTAAATTGGCGGGCGCCGATCTTATAACGATCTCTGTTCTGATTGAACATGCCTGGCATAGCCGGTGGCTTGACCAGCGGAAAAACATATTTGTCCACGTCACCCGACAGCAACGAACCGCCTCCGATCTGAGCGCACACCTTTGGGAAGGATCCCATCGTAGCCACCAGATAAACGCCCGCGCCGGTCGCCGTACTATACTTGAGAAATTCCCTTCTTGTTTTGGTTTGCATCTCGCGCTGCCTTTCATGAAAGGGGCAATCGCAGTACGGCTTTTACCAGATTACGAAAAGATCCAGTCGTATGTATCGCCCTGGTTGTACGAGGCTGTCGGTGAGCAAATTTGGTGCCGATGAATTGGTTGGGAAGGCTTTGGGAAGCAAACCTGAACCATTTCTGACTTTGAGCAGTTCCCCATCTGCAGGAGGGCGGAATGGCTCAGGAATACCAAGCGCTGCGCGCCGATTCGCACGATCTTTGCTGAATTTGTCACAAAATGACGGCCTGTCAGTTGTCGTCCTACGCAGGCTTGGCGCACCGACGGTATCAATCAGGCCAGGCGGGTCGACCGGGTCGCATCCATAACTTGGGCGGAGCCCGAAAACTGCTTTTGCGGTGTTGGTAATTATGTCGCACACGGACCTTGGAGTAAGAGCCGAAAACAGTGAGCTTGTCGTTTGTCCGGGTTTAACTTTGGGAAATGGTTCAAGATTCAAAAAGCAACACATTCATGAACCACTACCTAACTTTGGAAAGCAGACCAAAAGGGTGGACCAAAAGGGTGTCAAGAACCGAATTGGGCACTTAGGCAAGCATCTTGTATCGTCCGCTCGAACGCATCCGCTCGAACGCATGGTTAACATTGTCGCTCAGCCAACTTGTTTCCGGTTTCATCGATTGCGCTAAGAGAGCTTGGGAAACGGGAATAAATTACAACTTTGAAACCTCTCAGCGGAACCTTGCGGGTGGGAAACCGCCTAACGGAACCACCAAACGGGAACCCGCGGCCAGTTGAACTCGACCCGGTTCAAATCCACATAGATCATACGAGCGAGAATCGAAGCGTAATTGAGCAGCAATTCAGAGCCGAAGCGAGATTCCCAAAAGTGGCCTTTGAGGCTGTCTTTCTGGTTTCGTGCGACAAGCCAGATGGGGCGAGAAATACCGTATCCACCAACTGAAATCCGATAGCCGAACTCGAAGATCAGTTGCGATGGAATTTTTGATTTCATCGCATAGAGATGCGAAAAAAGAGAGGCGAGAAGCGAGTTCCCCAACAGCGTCTAGCTTCTCGCCTCTAAGATCTCCTTGACAACACGAGCCGGTTCGACGCCGGTTAATTTCTCGTCAAGCCCCTGAAACTTGAACGTCAATCGCTCATGATCGATCCCTAGCTGATGTAGTATCGTCGCGTTCATGTCACGAATGTGGACAGGGTTCTCGACGATGTTGTAGGCATGATCATCCGTTTTTCCGTATTCGAATCCTTTCTTGATGCTGCCTCCGGCGATCCAGGTTGAAAATGCACGCCCGTGATGGTCGCGTCCATGGTTGTCATTTGTCAATTTTCCCTGTGAATAAATCGTGCGGCCAAACTCACCGCCCCAGACGATGAGTGTGTCGTCTAGCATTCCACGCTGCTTTAGATCTTTGAGCAATCCGGCGCTTGCCTGATCGACATCTTTGCACTGACTCCGAATATCCTTGGGCAAATTGCCATGTTGGTCCCAGGCTCGATGATAGAGCTGGATGAACCGTACTCCGCGTTCCGCAAGGCGACGCGCGATTACGCAATTGCGTGCGAATGTATTTGGCTTCTTCGAATCCGGACCATAAATTTCAAACGTGCTTTCCGGCTCGGAAGAAAGATCCGTCAACTCGGGCATCGACGCCTGCATCCGAAACGCCAATTCGTATTGGGCGATTCGAGTCAGCGTTTCCGGATCGTTGAATGCGTCGTAATGTGATTGATTCACTTTGGCGATGCCGTCCAGCATGCGACGTCGCATACTTCGATCGATGCCGGCTGGATCTTCAAGGTACAGGACGGGAGATACGCCGCCGCGTAACTTAACGCCTTGATGTTTGGAAGGCAAAAACCCGCTACCCCACAAACGCGAATATAGCGCTTGCAAATTGCCTTTGCCCCGTGAAATCATCACGACGAATGTGGGCAAGTTTTCATTCATACTGCCCAATCCGTAACTCAACCAGGCCCCCATACAGGGCTTGCCCGGCTGCTGCCGTCCCGTGTTGATGAACGTGATGGCAGGGTCGTGATTGATTGCCTCGGTGTGCATTGATTTGACGATCGTAATATCGTCGATTACGTCGGTGAGGTGCGGCAGCAATTCACTCACCCAGGTTTGGGCTTTTCCGTGTTTCTTGAACTTGAACATTGGAGCCACGCATGGAAACGATTTCTGCCCCGAGGTCATAGTCGTTAGTCGTTGTCCCTGGCGAATGGATTCGGGGAGTTCCTCGCCGTGAAACTTGCGCATTTCGGGATGATAGTCAAACAAATCAATGTGACTGGGCCCGCCTGACATAAAGAGGTAAATCACGCGTTTCACTTTGGCCGGAAAATGCGGCACACCGGGAAGTCCGCCGATGGCGTTATCATTCTTTGGTAAAGATGTGGCCGAGACATTTTTCGCCATCAAAGTGGTTAGCGCCGCCGTACCTAGAGCCTTGCCAGAATGGCCGAAAAGTTGGCGGCGAGTCATGTTTTGACGAAATGTTTCCAGTGGATTTTGATTTTGCATTTTGTTGCTTCAAATACAGTTTTTTGTTGTTAGCCCGTACCGAAAAACGGTCCAGTCATCCCGAACTCCGCATTCCGCTGCGCCGCACAACATCAAGACTGAACTTGGCCTTGGCGACCGCATCAGTCATTCTGAGGGAGCCTAAGCGACCGAAGAATCTCGCGTAAAAGCACGAGAGATCCTTCACCTCGCTCCACTCGGTTCAGGATGACTACAGTGTATCCGACGCTTGAACACACCTCTGAACGGCTCGAACTATCCTCGTGTGATCACTTCATCCAAATTGAAAATCACACTTCCGATAATGGTCCAAACGGCGTGTTCAATCAGGTCGAGTTTTTCGTCACGAGGCTTTTCTCCAACCGACAACAGCTGATTGGCTCTGTCGGGTTCATTCACAAATGTCTGCTTCTCGTTTTCATAAAGTTCCCGAAGGATGTCGACTACCTGCTCAGATGGCACATGTGCCGTCGCCGACAACAACGCGAATTCGATTTTTGATTCGAACGATTCTCCGCCTTCCTTCAGAATCCGTTCCGCAAACATTCGCGACGCCTCAACGAATTGAGGATCGTTCATCAACACCAACGCCTGCAACGGCGTATTTGTGACGCCTCGACGAACGGTGCATTTTTCGCGCGTCGGAGCATCAAAAATCACCATCGAAGGAGGTGGGGCCGAGCGTTTCCAGTAGGTGTACAGGCTGCGGCGATAGAGTTTTGCACCCGTGTCTGGCTGGAAACGCAAATTGCCGTTGAGACTGACTTCGTTCCAAAGACCGGGTGGCTGGTAAGGCTTGACTCCGGGGCCACCGATATCGCCATTGAGAAGCCCACTGATCGCCAACGCTTGATCTCGAACGAATTCGCCCGCCAACCGGAATCTCGGCCCTCGAGACAGAAAACGATTACCGGGGTCTTTGTCCAGTTGAGTCGAATTAACGCGAGAAGTTTGCCGGTAAGTTTCCGACATCACGATCTGCTTTACCAAACGCTTCACGTCCCAGCCGTTCTCAACGAAATCAATTGCAAGCCAATCCAATAGTTCAGGTTGAGTCGGCCACTGACCTTGAAAACCAAAGTCCTCGACGGTTTCGACGATCCCTGTGCCGAAAAACATTTTCCAGATTCGATTCACCGTGACGCGCGAAGTCAGAGGATGATCAGGCGCCAAGATCCAGTGGGCCATGCCCAATCGGTTTTGCGGATATTCGCCGGAAAACTCGGGCAGGAAGCCGGGCGTGCCAGGTTCGACGGGCTTTTCCTTGTTAGGCGAATCGTATTGACCACGATTGAGCACGTAAGTCATTCGCTTTTGCGGAACGTCCTGCATGACCATCACGGAAGTCACGGGTTGTTTCAAACGGGCGATTTCTTTCTGAGCTTCCGTTAACAGCATGCGTTGTTGCTGATATTCGTCGACATTTCGTTCGAGGTAAATCGTGGTCAGCTTTTCCGTTTCTGCGGCAGTTCGCCAATAAGGGTCGAGCGCCAACAGTGCTGGAAGCGGATCCGCGTGGGCAACTTTGGCGACTTCACTATCGGACAGCAGCCGATCGTAAATACGCACGTCATCCACGTGTCCGTTGAAATGACTTCCGTTGGTCCGGCGCCCAATCGTAAAGGGAGCATCGGCGCGAATGGTTTTGGAAAGCGTGTTGTGTGTTGGGTTCGATTCGATGTGTTCACCATTGACAAAGATTTTGACGCCGCCCGCTGTGCCGCTACCGTCATAGGTCACGAACACGTGATGCCAATTCTTCTTTTCCAGAGCTTTCTTGGCAACGACCTTGAGGGCATTGTTTGGCCAGCGGTGAATAAAATGGGCGGCAACTCCTTTGTTTTCAAGATAAAGATCAAATCCGCGATGACCATTCCCGTCGTTCATGCGAGCGATGGGTGCGCCGTTTTGTCCGCCTTCGAATCGAACCCAGCAACCATAGGAAAACGCCTCGGAACCGGAAAATTCGGCTGCCGTTTTTTGAGATTTGACGAATGTCGCACTGCTAGTTCGCAACGACCGGCCGAGTCGTCCTTCGGGAAAACTGGATTGGTCTTCCAAAATCGGTTGGTCGTCATCGTCCGACATGTTGTCGACTCGACTTTCGACCGTTCCATCCAACGGAAAATGAGCAACCATGTCATTTGGCGGATCTGAATTTGCTGGATTGTTTCTTAATGCAACGACCCACTCTCGAAATGCCTGATTATGAACTTTCTTCAATTCGGCAATTCTATTGTTGGCATTTTCGATTTGCTGTTCGAACGCCGGAACCTGTGCCATCTTGTCGTCGTCGAGAATTTGAACGAGAGGTTCTTGATTACCCTGACGTGACTGCATTCCCGGATCGGCGGCCTGATTAAAAAACGCAAAGAACTTGTAATACTCTTCCTGGCTGATCGGATCGTATTTATGGTCGTGACACTGGGCACACTCCATTGAAATTCCGAGCCAAACCATGCTCGTTGTCTTGACTCGGTCCACCGCATATTCAACTCGAAACTCTTCGGCAATCGCGCCTCCCTCATCGGTCGAAGCATTGTTACGATTAAAACCTGACGCGACCTGGTCGTCGACTGTTTTGTTGGGCAACAGGTCTCCTGCTAGCTGCTTGATCGTGAACTGATCGAACGGCATGTTGTCGTTGTACGCCCCAACGACCCAGTCCCTCCAACGCCACATCTCGCGTGGTCCGTCGGCATGAAAAACGCTCGTATCGCCGTAGCGAGCGATGTCCAGCCAATCGAGCGCCATCCGTTCACCATAACGAGGCGATGCTAACAGGCGATCAACAACCTTTTCATACGCATCTGGACTTGTGTCGGCCAGAAAGTTCTGAACCTCTTCAATCGTTGGCGGCAGACCCGTCAAATCCAACGTGACTCTGCGAATCAAGACTTCACGCTGCGCTTCTTTTGACGGTCTTAAGCCTTCAATTTGCATGTACTGAAAAACAAATGCGTCAATTGCTGAATTCGAAAATCGTTTGTTGGCGACGGATGGAATCTCGGGCCTGATAACCGACAGGTACGACCAGTGTTGTTTGTATTCTGCGCCGCTTTCGATCCAACGCTTGAATAGATTTTTTTCAGACTCGTCGAGTTGTTTATGCGAATCGGGCGGCGGCATGATCGAGTCTGTATCATCTGAAATAATTCGTGACCAGGCTTCGCTGTCGGCGAGCGAGCCAGGCACAAATGCGAATTCATGCGCCGATTCTTCCAGATCCAAACGCAAATCTGCTTGGCGCCCCGAGTCATCTGGTCCATGACAGAGAAAACACTTGTCCGACAAAATGGGTCGAATGTCGCGATTGAAATCTATTTGCTCATCAGCGGATAAGCTCGAGAAGCCGATGGCCGCAACCAAGGCAAACACGATACCATGAAGGGGTTGTTTATTGAATTTGTTCAAAGCGTTCATTCTTGGTTGAAATGAATTGGAATGAATTTTCGATCATGTCGGAATTGGAACCAATGGTCTTGGTTTCGTTTGACGCCCAGCCGCAGGCGCCGGCCAACTTTCCTAGAGGGCGCATGCGGTTGCTTCGTCTAACGAGTAACCGTTCATGTTCGATCGCACGCAGCACAAGTCATTCTGAGAGAGCCTAGGCGACCGAAGAATCTCGCGTAATAGCACGAAAGATCCTTCAATTCGCTCCACTCGGTTCAGGATGACTAGTTCGACTCCAAGGATTAATCGCCAAACATTGAACGGAATTGACGATTAACGAGTAGCCGTTGACGCAACCAATCCAACAGCTGGGCGTTAAACAATCCGTTCCGAACACGAACTCTATTTTGAACCAAATCCAGCTATCGTAAAGCTCCACAACGCAAGAAACCGAACAGAGTCTTTGATCCCGTTCGGTTTCTGGATGTAAATTCGCTAAATGGAGGTAGGAAACCACCGAAATTGAAACACGACTAGTCGTCCATTTTCTTGACGGATGCCATTCCGGAAAGATCTTTCGTCACTTCTGGATCGCCTTTGTAAGAAACTGAACCGACTCCGGAGATTTCGACATCCAATTCCTCGGTCGCATTTACTTTTGCATTGGCGGCACCCGACATCTCGACCGAAACCGACCGTGCAACAAGGTTCGTCAAATCAACATCGCCGGCGCCCGACAACTCTAATGTCACCGAATCGACCGTCCCAGACACAGTTAAATCACCGGCTCCAGACACTTCCAGTTCCAGGTGATCCGTGACACAGTCAATGATTTCCGCTTTGCAAGAACCGCTAACTTCAAATCTGTTAAGTTTTGGGGTCGCAATATCAATATTGAGACCGATTTTCGATGAATAGGATCCGGTTTGTCCTATTTCAAGCGCGCCGTCATCGACTTCAGTGGTAATCATTTCCAATAAATTGTCGTCGATCGTTACGGTGACGGATGTTTCTTGCCCGCATTGAACCGTGATGTCGCTGGAACCTGAAAGTTCGATTGCTTCGAAGTCGCCGGTTTCGCGTTGCTCAGTTTTGGAAACGCCGGACCCTTTCTCTCCAAAGCTGATTAAAAGACAGCCCGGAAAACAGAGTAAACCAATCGCGGCACTGGCAATCACGCTTTTGCTGAGTGTTTTAAAACTAGACATATCTTGTTTCCATTTCATGTATTAGAGTGCGATTGGTTTAATTTTGGCGTCTATTCGTTGGTTTCGACCGGCAATTAGAGCGCCACGACCGCTATACGACCGTGCGAGACGCCTATACGACCGTGCGAGACGCACTAGCCAATGTTGACAGACCAGAGAATACGTTCGCATTGAACTGGAAAATATCGAGACTTTTTTTGATTTTTGACAGATTTTTCATTCATCGAGAAACTCCTCGTATTCAGTTCCTTCAAAGGCGGCAACTAATTCAGTGTAGTTTTCCACAATGTCTTTCAGCCGATCAGGCGTGAGCTTGCGAAGATTGGTTGTCAATCCAATTTCCGGGTCCACACCGAGAAACTCCAAGAGACCCCGCATCACGTCGTCTTGGTCGGCAAGCAGTTCTTCATAGGCAATTTCATGGCGGTGGGGAAAATCGACGAGTATCTTTTCCAGCCTTTCTTGTTGCCTTTGCTGTCGTTTGAAAAACGATTTGAGCATTGCCAGATCGACAACAATCTTGCCACTCTGTTTCTCGGCTTGTGTGTTACCCCCTCTTAGTTCCGTGTTTGACGGCGACAGAAGCAACCTGACCAGATGTTGACGTGAGACACCGCGCTTCATCTGGTTAATTCGGAACAGGCGAATGACTCGAATATCGTCCGCCCGTTGTCGAAGCGCTGCCATGACTTCCGGAAACGAATCGACTTGGTTTGGAAACTTGAACTTGAAGCCCATGGCCTTGAATCTTTTGGCGAAGATCTTTTTCAGCCGCTCAACACATTGTTCTGGTGTCGGATTCGTAATTTCTGGCTCGGTGAAAAAGGGTGAAAGTATCCGATTCCGGTGGCCACGTGCATCAAATTCCGCGGCATTGTCCATGGAAAACTCTTCTTTTCGACAGAGAATATCCGGATGAGACGCCAAAAGTGACGCCAGCATGGTTGACCCGCTGCGCCCCTGAAAAATAATCACGAAGGGTGTCTGCTTCATTGATCGGTCGAATTGAAAAGCGAATGAAAAACGAAAAAGAATCTGTGTATGCGATTTGGGCCATCTCAACTAGACAAGATGACACGTACTCATGAAAACGGCAAAAAAGACACCCTATTACAATGGAACAGGCCCCTCAATACACGACAACTACACCTTATTGACTTGACGCTAAGGTTCTTTAAGGTTTTTCAATCGAATACAATTCGACTTATCAGTTTTTGTATTTTGGTCTAACAGGAAAAAAAATGACCGGTCGTGTTGGCAAGTTCAATTTAATATCTGTCGTTACGATAGTTGCGATCCTTGTGATCTGCGCGGATCTATACGCCCAACGACAACCATTTCAACTCGGCGGGCCACGATTTGGCATTCGCGCTGGTGGCGGACAAGGCACAACGATTGGCGGATCTGTTTTTGGAATGCACTTTGGAGCCGGGCGTGGGGCTCATTTTGGCGGTCCAAACTTCGGCATGCAGTTCGGCGGTGGACAAGGCGTACAAATTGGCCGCCTAAACTACCGTAACCAGACTTATCCACAGCGGTACTACTCGCAACCCGTCTATCCACAGGGGACCGTGTACCCTCAAAACCAGCCTCAACAGCCGACGTTGGCACCGCAGGTTCCGACTAACCCTCCGCAATCCGGAATCAACCAGTCTAATGCTTATGCCGAGCAAGTTTACGGCCAGGCAACCGTCCAACCGACAACGGCGACCAATGATGTGGCTCGAGCCAATATGGAAAAACAATCTACACGCACTGCAAACCAGACGAGCCTAGCTAAGGATATGATTCGAGTCACGTTGCCTGAGACTGCTGAAACCAGAATGAACTACACACTTAACGGAACACGTTTTGAGCTTGGTCCTGGCGATTCGATCAATATGGCGGGCAAACAATCCTGGATTATAGGATTTTCTCCGTCCAAGTCTGCCGGCATCAAGGAGTATACGCTTGATCAACCAGGTCAATTCTTGTTTGAGAAAACGGACGCCGGCTGGGATCTAATTCGAGTCGATTCCTCGGCACCGGAAACGACCAGAGTTGAAACTCCTCAACCTGACGTTTCGGCGAAAGAGGATCCTCAGACAGAAACTCAAGCTCCAATTATCAAAGGCGAACCGGCCAGCGTGCTGGAACGAGTTGCTTCTGACAAGAATGATTCGGATGTCGAGCCGCCGGTTGGAAAAGACAAGGAAGATATCGATCGACATTAGAGCGTTTTTTGGTCTAATTTCGCGTTTTTTCGTCGGTTGCGCCCCGCGATCAGAACGCCACGACCGCTGTGCGAGATGCACTAGAAAGTCGGTTGAGTTGTTGTAGGCCGTAACAAGCTTCGCGCGGTTCCGGCAACGCATCGCGGTAAACTATGCCGGAACAGCGCAGGGCTCGTTCCGGCCAATAACGGAGAGAGCTTTAACGACCGAAGAAACCGGTGCAAAAGCACGAGAGATCCTTCAGTCGCGTAGGCTCCTTCAGTGGGACTTGACCGTTTTAGATCTCTCCATTGAACGGTATTGTGTTTAACGACCAGCCGCAGGCGGTGTCTAGACCAAGATCAGCCGGCACCTGCGGCTGGGCGTTAAACGAGTGAGCCGTAATACGCGTTTCGAAAACTAAAAACTTACGATGACTCGACCGGCAACTTGACCGTTAAGGATGTTATCGATAAAAGGACCCAATCCCTTGAGATTCGTTTCCGTTGTCATGTCATCAAGACCATCGACGGCAAATTCGTCGGCGAGGCGATTCCAGATTCGAGTCCGCTCTGCGTATGAAATATTGGCCGAATCGACGCCTTGAAGCGTCACGCCTCGCAAAATGAACGGGTAAACGGTCAGCGAGAGTTCGTGACCCGCCACGAGCCCGCAAGCCGTCACACAACCATGCAGCTTGGTGCCGCGCAAAACGGTTGCGAGCGGGTTACCCCCGACTGTATCGACGGCACCTGCCCACCGCGCCGACAAAAGCGGGCGAGAGCTCGTATCATTCATTTCGTGTCGAGCGACGACCTCCCTGGCTCCGTTGGCTTTCAACCAATCGGCGCGATCTGTCTTGCCCGTGACCGCGACAACCTGATAGCCCAATTTGGCAAGCATCTTCACAGCGAACGTGCCAACGCCACCCGTCGCGCCCGTCACCAACACGTCACCTCGATCCGGAGTTACTCCGTGTCTTTCAAGTTGGTCAATCGACTGGGCTGCGGTGAAGCCGGCGGTTCCGTAAATCATCGCGGTCCGCAAACGAAGTTTCGCGGGCAAAGGGTACACCCAATCAGCCGGTACGCGAACATATTCCGAATACGCGCCAAATGCTGCCGTACCAAACTTGGCATGAAAAACCAGAACTTCATCGCCCGTCTTAAAATAAGGATCTTTGCTTTCCACAACGATGCCACCGCCGTCGATGCCTGGAATATGAGGCAACTGCATGGCAACGCCTGGGTGACCTGTGGCTCCCAACGCGTCTTTGTAGTTTAACGATGAATACAGAAGTTTGACGGTCACGTCGCCCTGAGGCAAGTCACTCGCAGTAATTGTCTCAAGTGATCGAGCCACATTTTTGCCGGAAGTTTTTCGCACCATCAGGCACTTGAAGTCACCGTCTATTGACATCCAACCTTACCCTTTTAACGTAGTTTTCAACTTTCAATTGAGGTTTGCATATCCTCACCGTCGCGACAGTTTATCGCATAACTTGGTTTGGGTAACGAGTAAACAAGGTTAAACTTGATAGTTGTGCTTAGACGGCGCCTGCGGCTGGTCGTTAACCTAGAAACGCTCAAACATGAATGAACCCAAGTCTCAACCTGTCCATCCTGAAAGCACCGTTTTGTACCGGTGCTCTTGTGGGGCACAGTTGCGTCTGCGACCGAGCGCCGGGGGTACCTGCTTCGAATGCAAGAAAGATGTCAGCCCGAAAGTGCTGCAGCATGACCTCGCCTTGACGATGACCATTCAGACGGCTGTGGATCCTTCACAGATTGAGCGGTTACAAATTGATCTCGCTCCAACGAGAGCTGATGGAACCACGAGCGAAGATCCAGACTTTTTGATTGGTAGAACATTCGGCCATTTCGAAATCGTCGCGACGCTGGGTAGTGGCGGAATGGGGCAAGTCTATCGGGCCCTCGACAAATCGCTTCAGAGGTATGTCGCCGTCAAAATTCTACGCAGCGGAATTGGCTCGACAGCGATTACAAGCAGTTCCGAAAGTGAAATCGACGCGTTGTTGCAGGAAGCCGTTTCGCAGGCGCGCGTGACGCATCCTAATATTGTGACCATCTATTATGTCGGCAAGCAGGATGGCGATCCGTTCCTGGCAATGGAGTTAATCAGCGGAAATCCGTTAAGCAAACTTATTGAAGCCCGGAAATTGACGTTTTCTCATATCGCGCCGATTGCGATTCAAATTGCTCGAGCATTACAGTTTTCACATCAGCTGGACATCATTCATGGTGATATTAAACCATCGAATATTTTGGTCCAGACGAATGGGCTGACGAAACTCTCCGACTTTGGAATGGCCCGCAGTGCCTCGGATGACCAAACGGGTCGCTTTGGTGGCACTCCGAATTATTTGGCCCCGGAACTGTTGACGGGTTCGAAGCCGACGATCCAGTCCGATATGTACGCCCTCGGCGTCACGCTTTATGAGATGACTTTCGGCAAGCTACCCGTAGTCCTCTCCGGTCATACCGTCGCCGACTGGATCGAATCGCATGACAATCAGGACATCTACATCCCGTCGCCTTGGCCGGAGAATTTTCCGGAAAGCTGGCGTGATTTGATCATTCGGCTGTTGGCTCAAGACCCTGCCGATCGGTTTGGGAATTACGAGGAGCTGCTTGAAACACTCGAAAAAACCAAACCCGAATCGCGGATCATCGCGAGACGGACGCCTCGATTGATTGCAGCGGTCGTCGATTGGCTTTCAGTTCTACTGTTAATGGCCCCCGTGCAACTGGCGATGGGGATCTTTGACACTTACTTCAGCCAACACGTCGTGGTCGAATTTTTTGTTCGACTTACGGACTTCGTGCCAATCACCATCTACACCGTGGCGCTGTTTTTCTGGCGTCAGTCGATTGGAAGATCTTTGATGCACGTCCGGGTGGTCAATCAATATGGCTTGGTTCCTTCTCGCAACACCATGGTTTTGCGCAGCCTGTTTCGGATGTGCGGGCCGTGGTTCGCCTGTGTCCTGATTTTCTTCGATGCAGGTTCGGTCAATTCTATCCTCGTAGTTCCGGTTGTGTGTCTGCTGCTGGACATCGCTTTCATGATGATCTATGAAAACGCCCGCACTCTTCACGATCTGATTTTCGGAACGCGAGTCGTTCTCGATACCGATTAAGCAAAAAACTCCTAGTCGTGATCGTAATCTTAGTCTTCGTCTATTCCCTACGAAGGCGTCGACCGCAACCAAAGACTATTGATGAATATCGAACACCGAACAAGGAATTTCGAAGGTAAGACGTTGTTACGTTTTCGCGGTATTGGGCTGACGCAGGAACCGCCCAGCGCGTACCGACTAAGATTATGATTAAGACGATGACTAAGATTAACAGAATTCCGCATTCCGCATTCCGCATTCGATCAACCTTCCCGGACGCAGCTCCAACAAATTGCGATAGCCAATGCGGTCATCATCGCCGACGTGAGCGATAAGCCTTGGACGCCGTAGTCCGTGTAGAGCCAGGGGCCGGCTGGACCCGCGAACGTAAATCCGATCAAAGTTCCGGCTGATCCCAGTGTCATGACTTTGCCGCGTTGGTCAGGGACCTGCTCACTCAGCAAAGCAATATTGCTGACGATCGCGAACTCAAAACACATCCGCGATATTGCGATTCCCAATACCGCCAAATAGAGATTGACGTTCAAGATTGGCATCAACAGATACCCAAAAAACGCTCCCACGCATCCCAACAATACACTTCGCCGTTTGCCAATCCGATCCACAAATAGACTGACGGAAACACTTCCACAAAGATCGGTACAGCCGAGCAACATTGCTATCGTGCCTAATCCCGCAGCGCCGATTCCATATTCCCTGGACAACCACTCGCCATGAGCGATAAAGACTTGCATCGCGGCGAATCCAAAACAGGCTCCGGAGACGATCGTGGCATAGGCAGAAACGGAGTTCGAACCGAGTCGAAAAAAACCGAGAAAATTTTTCGAGCCACCGACCGTTGATTCTATTTTACGAGTTTCGACCGCCGGCAATTTTTGAACCACGAATGCCATAACGGCCAGACCGAACGAAATAACCAAAAACGGTGCGCGCCAGGAACTCACCGAGATGAGCAAGCCCGTTGAAAACAACCCGACAATTCCAGCAAGCGCCCACGAATACTCAAGAATGCCGATCCCTCGTGCCCGACGCGCGTAAGGCAATTGCGAGCTCAAGTAAGCATGCAAGGTGGGGACAAACGCGGCGATGCCGATCCCCCAGCACAACATGCCGATCGCCGCCAGTATCAAGTTGCCGCTTATTCCAACGATCAGAGAACCGATCGAACAGAAGGCCAACCCAAAACACATCACGGGCCGGTAACCGCGACGATCAGCGAGTGAACCGAAGACCGGTGCCA
Source organism: Planctomycetaceae bacterium (assembly GCA_024638965.1). GTDB lineage: Bacteria > Planctomycetota > Planctomycetia > Pirellulales > Pirellulaceae > Mariniblastus. Next base: position 444 of record JAHEJI010000116.1, on the reverse strand, counting down.
GCAATCCCATTGCGCTTCGGAGACTTACGAGCCAGCCAAGAGTTACGACGTTCGTTCGTAGGCCCGCCGCAACAATGGGCAGGAACGGATTGAAAATCTGCGACCCCGTGTCAACGATAAATCTCGCGAGGACACCCGTCGAAATTAGCCGTCGCGAAGAAGTTGTTGAATCACCTTCGAACAAATTCTGTTCCACCTGAATTGCGATTCGTACTTGCAAATTCGCTCATTGGAACAAAATCCATGATCTGCGATAGAGGCTGAAGTCACGAGTCAAGCTTCAGTCCTTGGGCCTTTCGCCTAAAAAACATCCGATCCCGGTAATCGCCAACGTAACTGCGACGACGATGTTTATCAACGACAGCAGCTGCCAATGCCAATACTCCGAAAAACTCACCCCTAACGTGCCGACCATAAACAACGCAGTCGTTGTCCACGGAATGA
>JAHEJI010000267.1 GCA_024638965.1 Planctomycetaceae bacterium | reverse complement strand
ACTTGGCGGGATTTACAAATCGATGCCCTGGACCGCCGGGTTTTGTATGGTTGGTGCCGCGTCGATTTCGGCGTTCCCGTTGTTCAGTGGATTTGTGTCAAAATCTATGATTTTGACGGCGGCAGCCGAGGAAAACTATTACGTGGTTTGGTTGATCCTGCTGTTCGCTTCGGCAGGTGTTTTTCACCATTCAGGAATCAAGATTCCATTCTTTGCATTTTTCGCGCACGATTCAGGGATCCGCGTCAAGGAAGCGCCGATGAATATGTTGGTGGCTATGGGGTTGGCCGCCTTTTTCTGTATTGCACTTGGTATCGCCTATCCATGGTTTTACATCTTGTTACCATTTGCAACAGACTATCAGCCGTATACCACGATGCACGTCGTCGCGCAATATCAATTGTTGTTATTCTCGGCCTTGGCGTTTACTGTTTTGATGCGAACCGGGATCTACCCACCCGAAATGAAATCAGTGAACCTAGACACCGATTGGACTTATCGTCGTCTGATTCCCGGCGTGGTGGGAGGATTAGCGGTTGCCGTGACAAAAGTTAATGGCGCGTTTCGACGCTCGTCATTGGTCATTTTGCGAAGTCTTCTGGCGCGTGTGGGCGAGCTGTTCGGCGAACACGGCGCATTTGGGAGAACCTGGACGACCAGTGCGATGGCCGTCTGGGCTGCGATTTTGCTGGGTGCCTGTCTTTTGCTTTATTACCTTTAGCCCTCACAGGTCGTAGGGTGGCGTCGAGTAAACGTTGATGCCGGTGGGTCTTCACTCGCTTTAGGTCCTTTCTGCAGGTTACACTTCGTCATTTCAAACAATCGAGTTTGCGACGACTCACCAAGCAATTGCGCGAGTTTGACCCAACCTACATGAAAAATGCGGGTTAGTCGTGCAATGCATCTGCGATTTCACTGATTAGCCGAAAGTTGCCAAATAAGGCTGTTTGATTGAAAATAAATCTCCGAAGTGTCAATTTTATGATGTAGTTCGTTGTTGCTAATGCGAATTACATGTGTTCAAGTTGGTAGAAGTTTCCCGGTTACAAATGGCTGGTTTTGGAGGTCAGGCTTGATCCCGAAGCTCGGGTGCGAAAGCGGTTGGCATGGGCGAATTTCCGTTTGGCTACGAACGAATTGCTGAAACGACTTGGGCTTACCTCTCGTCGTTGCTCATGCTTGCGCTGTTTTTTAAGTTCAACCGTTTTTGGAGCGTTCGGAACTTTGATCTGTTTCTGATCATTCTTCTCGCCCCCGGGATTCTGTTCATTCAAGGCGGTCGCCGCTGGCTGTCTCTCCAAGAAGAAACGGGGAAAACGGCAATCACCAATGTCGATGGCGCTGCCGTTGAATCGCCAGAGAGAACTCTGGAATCTGCTAACGGAAAAGACAAAGAGGCACCGAGCAATACGAACGTCGCGGCGGAACCGGATCTAACTCTACCCGGCTATCAATTGCAGCGATGGGGCTATTTCTGGCTGTTCGGTGTAGGCGTGATATTCCTGATTCGCATGTTGATTGACCCAATGTTCGTTCGTCGACCCTTGCTCGAACCGAATCTGACAATTGGCGGACTCGTATTTATGGGCTGCAGTTTGATGATATTCCTGTTTGCGAATGTTGTCACGTCTCAGCCCACTCAAGATGATCTGCGAGGTGCCCGGGACGCGGTCAAGATGTTACAACGTGAAGCAGCAGAAAAAGCCGAAACTGAGCAGCTGCGACGAAGCGGTCCGGGCTATCGACTATTCAATTTGTTTCCAATCATTCCATCGTTTGGCGATGGCCGGGAGATTTTGGAAACCAATGCCAACACAACGCAGAATATGAACAAGTACGTAGTCGCGGCCAAGTCGTTGGCAATCGCCAGCCAGATTTTTCTGGTGCTGGGGCTGGTGTTGTGCGGTCACTACCACTTCAACAGCTTTCGCACGGGAGTTGGGATGGCGGTGATTTATTTGATGTTGCCGTATACCGCGGTCTATACCGGTCATGTCCTGCATGCATTGCCGGCCGCGTTATTGGTTTGGGCTATTTTGTGGCTAAGATGGCCCGTGGCTTCGGGTGTATTCATCGGGCTGGCGATTGGCGTCTCGTATTATCCGTTATTCTTGCTTCCGTTGTGGATGAGTTTCTATTGGGAGAAAGGTGTTCGCCGATTCTTGATTGGAATGTTAATATCCGTAGCTGTGTGTATCGGCGGACTCATTTTTACTTCAGTCGACGTAGCCGCCTTCGTTTCGCAGCTGCGAGCCATGTTTGGATTCTGGAGCCCTATCATGGAAGGCCTGGAAGGGATTTGGTCGCTTGGGTGGGACCAGCAGTTCCGCTTGCCAATCATGGTGGCGTTTGTAGCTCTCTGCATCTCATTTGCATTTTGGCCGACGCAGAAAAACCTGGGCACGTTGATTAGCTATACCTGCGCGATCATGGTCGCAGTTCAATTCTGGCATGGGTTTGGTGGCGGGCTGTACATGGCCTGGTTTGTTCCCCTGGCCCTGATGACCATCTTTCGCCCCAACATGGACGGTCGGGTCGCCAGTTTTGAGCTGACTCGTGCCGAAGAAAACAGGATCTTAAAAGCCAAACGTGCGGAGTTGGTAGAAGAAATTTAGAGCGCGTTTGGTTTTAAGTTTGGCGTCTTTTCGTCGGTTTCGCCCGGCAACCAGAGCGCCACGACCGCTAGTTGGCCTGTCAAATTCTAACGAATATAGCTGCTCTTACAGTTCAATAATCCGGAACACCGATCAAAACCAACGCCGATATTTCGAACTCACCGGACAAAAAAAAATAGTCGAAACTAGGACCAGGGCAAATTCAAATTTGATTTGCACTTGTGTCATCCTGAACCGAGCCACGAGGTGAAGGATGTACGCGAAGAAACGAGAGATTCTTCAGTCGCAAGCTCCTTCAGAATGACAGAAACTAACTGATTTTGAAAATGCCCTAAATGCCGAAATGGTGAAATTCCAGGTGGAGCCAAACATGCGTCGATTTCTTAAAACGGTGATCCTTATTTTGATTGTCTTCGTCGGAAGTTGGTTGTTGTTCAATCGCGAGCGAATCAAAAGTCCCAGCGATTTGGTTACACTCGCCAAAGAGAACTTCACATCAATCAAGATCCCGACCTTCCAGGCAAGTACACAGCTCGACCCGCACTCAAACAGTTTCTCTCGGAAAACAGCTGACACGATCCGCATCGCGACGTTTAAGTTAAACGGGAAAACCGGTGCGGCACAAAAACATGATGCCGTCCGGCTGATGACTGAAATCTGCAAGCAGTTTGATGTGATTGCGATTCAAGAAATCAACCCCCGAAATCCTGAATGGATTTCACGCCTCGTCGGATCATTGAAAGAATCTACGGGTGACGATTATAAGTTTATCACGAGTGCATTTTTCCAGCAGCGCCAGTTCGCGACCCTGTACAACTCGAGGACGATTGAACTTGACCAGTCGCACTTTTATTCCGTGAATGATCCAGATCGTTTATTTCAGCGACCGCCACTGGTGGCCTGGTTTCGAACTCAAGGTGTCGAATCGAGCAAGGCGTTTACGTTTTCATTGGCTAATGTGCAACTCGATTCGAAGCGATCCGGGCAGGAACTTCAGCAACTCGGCAATCTGTATCGAGCGATCCGACAGGATGGTCGCGGCGAAGACGACGTTATCGTGGTCGGCGATTTTCAAACAGGCGAACGGGGTTTGGGCTTGATCAAGGAAAAGTCGGGGCTACAGTCGGTCGCGGCCAACCGGCCAACTGACACGATGAAAACTGCACAGTTTGACAACGTTTTGTTCAGTCCTGTCGCGACCGTTGAGTTTGCTGGTGAATCGGGTGTGTTTGATTTTATGCAACATTTCAACCTGTTTCTGCAGGACTCGCTGGCCATTTCGGAACATCTCCCCGTGTGGGCTGAATTCTCAGTCTACGAAGGCGTGGTCCCAGGCCGAGTCGCGAGTGAAAAGACGAATCGCAGATAAAAACGTGGCGGCTGCACTCCATGACGCCGTGATTCGACGATGCTCCGTTGACTTCGATGATGCCGTGACTTCGTTTGACTTCCGATCGCAACTGCGGAAAATTGACTTGGGTTGTCAATTAATAAACCGGTACTCGATACGGGTTGTTCCCTTCTTGCCGCGAGCGATTAATGAAAGTTTCTTGTATTCATTGCGGTGAAGCGTTTTCGATTTCGGCGGAGCAACTGGGAAAACGCGGCAAGTGTCCGCATTGTCGTGCTCAAGTTTCACTTCCCGAGTCACACAAACATTCGGCCTTCCAAGCTGAACAGATCGATCCACCAAGTCGTTTTCTGGAAAGTGTTCTTTGTGGCTTTAGCACGATAATTATTCATTTGCTGATTTTTATTTTGCTGGCTTTAATTCCTTGGGGTGAGTTTTCGGATGGACGAAGTGGTGACGGCGAACAAATTTTGATCGGGCAGTTGGCTCGTGAACAACTGGATAGGAAACCAACCGACAAGCTCGAACAACTTGAAATTGAAAACCCCAGCGACTTCGAACCGATTGCTGTGTCACAAGACGATTTATTTGCACCCGTCGCGGAAAGCCCGCTTGCAGCAAACGACTTCGATATGACACTTCCGACGATCGCAGGCGGAGCTCAACAGGCTTTCGAACTGCGATCGTTGGAACACGAGAGCCTGCTTGCCGGAGGTGAAGAAAATTTTGGCAAGATGATTAACCGGCTCAAACACGACGGTTTGGACATTGTCATCACCTTTGATAGTACCGGCAGTATGCAACGGGAGATCGATGAAGTTAAAAACAAGATTGAGCGAATCGGAGGAGTGCTGAGGGAATTGATCCCGAAAACTCGGATCAGCGTCGTTACTTATCGCGACGAAAAAGATGAGGATCCCGTGAAGGGCCTATCA
>JAHEJI010000266.1 GCA_024638965.1 Planctomycetaceae bacterium | reverse complement strand
GTCGGCAGTGGTACCCGATAGACACTCTCCATCGAAAAACATTCGTCGAGCATTAAAAAAAGGCTTGTCACAATTCGTGACAAGCCTTTGAATTTGATACCCAAAGACTTGATTAAATGGGCACGCTGAGGAATCCGAACTGCGTCGAATCAGCGAGAACTCTGAATTGCGTATTAGTTGGACCTACTTGAGCAAACAACTCTTTCAAGTCCACCCTGATTGCACCGAACTCAATCGACTCGACGCGATACGCACCCCATAGCTGGTTTTCAACTGTAAATGTGCCTTGTGATGGCCCCTCGTCGACTGTCAAATCGACTACGAGGTCGCGGCCTTCCCGACGAAAAGACAGGTCCTCAGTGAAGTCATCAACGGTCGGGAATGGTGAAATAAGAATAGTATCTACACCGGCGCCTCGATCCTCGTTAAGTCGATCACTGCCGTCAGCGATACCCCACTCAAAAGTATCGTTGCCGCCTTTTCCGGCAATTTTGTCGTCGCCCCCGCCGCCTCGAATGTAGTCGTTACCTAAACCGCCATCGAGGATGTTGATCAGTTCGTTTCCAAACAAATCGTCATTGTGATCACTTCCAATTCCGTTTTCGATCAAAGTGCCGAAGGTAATTGCAAGATTGTCAGCGGCGCTACCAATCGAACTGAAGCCACCTGATCTCAAGTCAACGACGGAGTTATTAAATGATCCCTCGGCCGTAATCGTATCGTCTCCGTCGGTATCCCAAATGTTCCATGTGAACGATTGATTTCCGCCAAAACGATCAAGTCCGTAGACGTCGTCGCCAGCCGCGTAGGTTTCGTTGGCACCATAAACTTCCTGAAGACCCACGATATCGTAAAGTTGGTGATTCCATGGGCTAAGACCATTTGGAGAACCTGTGTAGCTCATCAAGGTGTATTGGTCGCTATCGGTTTCTTCTGGAAGCACTGGTTTCTGGTTTCCACCGCCTGGTCCGACAAACGGGTGCAACAATCCCATTGCATGCCCGGTTTCATGCAACAGCGTTGTGTATGATCCACCGCCGTAGCTCCAAGCCGGTCCGACTGCCGGGTTGTAAAAACGGTTAAACCAGATATCACCGGATTCTGGCAAATTACCTGGTAAAAACGCAAAAGCCGACGTAATCGAAGCGTCGAATTCGATAAAGTAGTTTCCGAACCGCATCACGCCACCGCGGTAGCCCGTATCTTGTTGAATGCTCGTATCCGAGACTTCGACGTATTCCACGTTCAGGAAACTTTCGATGTCGCGGAACATTCTGCGAACGGCTTGCCGTTGTGTCGCCGTAAACTGGCTAAATGGACGAGGCGGATCGTTGAACGGTTCGTCAACAGCTTCACCTGTCTCATAGTCAGGGAATTGCTGCATAAAGCTGTAACTAATCTCTATTTTCTCACCGGTTGGGAATATCGGACCAACGATTCCTCCTTTGCCATACCAGTCCGCTCCACTAAACATGGAAGCAATGTATTCGGGCTCCGTTCGGAATTTCACACGTCTCCACTCGCTGAAGAACGTGCCGTTGTAGGCACGAGCGTAAACTTCATCGAGTTGGCGATCACCAAAAATACCCGTTTCGAAAACAAGGTCGTTTGCCAACTCGCCAACCGTTACCGTGTGGATTTGGCCTTGCCCGAGACCGAAACCGTTTTTCAAAAGCCGCCCACTTCCGGCATCCGTATTGGCGTCAAGAATCTCGTAACTAAGGAAATCAGGACCGTTATCGATTTGGAAGAAGACCTCGCCCATTTCGACTTCTTCAAGGTGAGCATCAATAACGTTATTCGGTCCGCCGACTTTTGGTCGCGTAACCGTATCGAACACGATTGACTGTACGGGGCTCCAGAAACGGCCATCATAAGCTCGAACGCGAATCTGCTCGCTGAAGACCCTATTGGCACCAACATAACTGAAACGACCAAGATCTTTGCTCAATAATTCGTGCCATTGCTGAGCCTGCAAAGGAACACCGTCCTTGGTCAGATAACCAGAAAACCCATGAGGGCTTGTATCAATGAGCCGATATCTTTTGACCAAATTTCCATCAGCATCGGTAACACTAATCCTGTCAATCAATGAAACAATCTGCCGTTCCGGCGCGATATAGCTGGCAAACTGAACGACGGGCCGATTTTCGTTGAGTCTGGTTGTGCCCAGAGCCGACGCAAAATTACTGTACTGTGAGCCATCGTAGGCAAACACATCGATTGGCTCTAAACCTCTTCCAAAAGCGTAGTAGCGAAGATCGTCAAGCTGATCTGCCTGAATGGTGTTGTAGACACCTTGTTCAAGTACGGTCGAACCAAGTCGGAAGAAGCTGTTGTTGACCGTACGATCTCTGACAAGATATTTCAGAATTGGGAATCCATCAGGATCATACGCTGAAATAAACGTGTTGGCATTAACGTATTCGTTACCCAACACCGAGAATGCTTCTACCGTTGCGATTGGTCGAGTGATGTTTTGCCGTGTCGTATAAGCCATCGCGACGACGGCCGGGTCACTCCAAACCTGTCCATCAAAAGCCTGGATACGAATTCTCTCGTGACTGACAGCACTACCACCAACATAAAGCAGGTTGCCGAGTTGGCTGGCTGCGATCTGTGTGACATCGCCATTAAAACGATTCACCCCGTTAAGCTCAAAATAGCCAGTCGAGCTATGGTCGTTAAAGTCCATAAACCGGTATTTGGTGATCTCGTCACCATCGATGTCAAAAACACTGAAAAGATCAGACGCATTAATAAACGAATTGATAAACAGTGTCTTGTTAATCGGCGTTACTACGGGAGCACTATTTGGCATGATGGATTCCTTTTAGTAGGAACAACCTGTATTCATAAAACGATTCCGAAAGACGCTGTTCCGGACGCGCCCTCAGGGTAGGATTTCGTCCCTTCATTTTAGTCAGACTATTGAGTCCTGCAAATCGAGAAGATTGAAAATTCTAAAAAACGCCCATATTTAGCCTTTATCGTTACAATTCATACACGCTTCTGATGACTGAAACTTTGGTTTTCGAGTTAAATCACAGGGTGTCAAATCAGAAGCGAAGCAACCTGAAATCCGATCAACCGCTCACTTTGCGGTCTCTAGAAAAGCCTGTTAATTCCGTTCAAAGCAGCGACTCGATAAGCCTCTGCCATCGTGGGGTAATTGAAAGTGGTGTTAATAAAATAGGATAGAGAATTCCCTTCCCCTTTTTGAGACATCACAGCTTGCCCAATATGAATGATTTCCGATGCATTTGCTCCAAAGCAATGCACACCAAGTACTTCCAGCGTTTCGCGATGAAAAAGAATCTTCAACATCCCGAAAGTCTGGTTGATGATTTGAGCCCGGGCCAGATGCTTGAAATGAGAAATCCCAATTTCGTAAGGGATCTGGGCTTCAGTTAGCTCTTTTTCAGTTTTGCCGATACACGAGATTTCAGGACTGGTGTAAATTCCCGAAGGGATCTCTTTTGCTAGATGACAATCGGAAACGTTGCCTAGAATTCGATTCGCGGCAGCTCTCCCTTGAGTGTAGGCAGCGCTCGCCAAAGAAGGAAATCCGACGACGTCGCCAACGGCATACACGTTCGTGACTTTCGTCCCAAAACAGTCGTCGACCGCCAAGTATCCTCGCCCGTCGGGCTCCATTCCGATCGTCTCCAACCCTAGATCATTGGTGTTGCCGGTTCGGCCAGCTGCCCAAAGCAGAATGTCGGTCTTCAGTCGTTTTCCGCTTTTGAGATGAATTACCACACCATCGTCTTGCCCCTCGATCGACTCAAAGAATTCGTTGTGGCGAATCACAACTCCCTGTTCGCGCATGTGATAACCGAGAGCGTCACTGATTTCATCGTCCAAAAAATCAAGCAGTTCATCCCGACTGTTGACAAGATTGATTTTGACGTCCAGGTTGCGAAACATCGACGCGTATTCGCAACCGACGACGCCAGCTCCATAAACGGTCATGCTTTGCGGTTTTTCGTCAAGGCCGAGAATTTTATCACTATCGAAAATCCTTGGATGTGAAAAATCGACCGAATCGGGGCGGTAAGGTCGTGAGCCAACCGCGATCACAAAGTCTTTCGCCCTGATCGTCGTCTCGCGGTTTACCGATACCGTATTTGAGTCAATGAACCTCGCGTGGCCAAAAACAACTTCGACGTCGTTACGGGAATAAAACTTGGCCCGCATCGCGACCTGTTTCTCAATAATTCGCTGAGCGGTTTTGGTCAAATCCGATACGCGCAGTTTTGGATTGAAACCGCACTCGGCAAACAGCGGATTGTTCAATGCTTCGGTGAGGTGATAGATCGCAGCCCGAAGTGCTTTGCTGGGAATGGTACCCCAATGAGTACACCCGCCACCGACTTTGTCGTAGCGTTCGATCAGAATAACGCTTTTCCCCGCTTTCGAAAGTTGCATGGCGGCTCCTTCGCCGCCTGGTCCTGAACCAATCACAACTACATCGGCCGAATGATCCGTCATGATGTTCCTTGAATCCGTTTTTTGATGGATACAGTCTGTTGGTTAAAGGCGTGGCTATTTTCGCAGGAAGCCCAAATCTTCGCAATTGCTACGCATTAATGAGAGTAGGCCGGAACGAGCGCAGCGCTGTTCCGGCAATTCCGAGTTTACCGCGATGCCTTGGCGGAATCGCACGGTTGACCTACGCTCGTTTATTCGCTGGGCCAGCGGCGAATGGCACTGCTTTAGAGAAAGGAATAGACCCGTAATACTCGTAGGCCCGAAGTTTCGGCCCCATGTCAGCCCAGGGCATCGCCGGCATCGCCCTGGGAAATGTCCTGACGTCTAAATAACCGTGCGCGATTTTGACTCACGCAGCTAGTTGTAATTGGAACTGTTTTTTTCTTCGTCGATTGTAACGCGTTACGAATTTTCGGACATCTTTCATGAGGTCGTCGAGTGCGGGG
>JAHEJI010000115.1 GCA_024638965.1 Planctomycetaceae bacterium | reverse complement strand
AGTTGAAGCCGTAGCCCGTGACGTAGATGCGGCCTTCCGCGTCGACGGCCACATCATCGCCGCTGGCGCTCACATACCCAGCGTTCTCGAGCCGCTGCCACAGCTCAGTGCCGTCCGGAGCATAGCGGATCGTGACGATGTTATTGTTGTTGGGCAGGTCCCAGCTCTGGCCGGAGATCACCACCCCGCCGTCGGGCATGAGGGCGATACCGCCCTCGTAGCAGGCTTCGCTCGCGGTGCCGGTGTAGGTCTGTTCCCACAGAATGTTGCCGTCGGGATCGTACTTGGTCGTCCACAAGTGGTTGGATTGGCCCGGCGGGGAGATTTCGCCAAGAACGTAGATGTTGCCGTCCGCGTCGGTGTCGACCTCCCTCCACTCGTCGTTGGTCGAGAAGCCCAGGTGTTCGTCCGTCCAGAGCAGGTCGCCGGTGGGGCTGTACTTCACGAGATAAGGGTTGGGTTCGGTGAAACCAGCCAGGATCGCGTTGCCGTCCGAATCGATGGCCAACTTGTAGGCGGTGTCCAGCTGGCCGTCCCCGTTGTCGAGCGTGCGATCCCACAGCAGGTTGCCGTCGGAGTCGTACTTCAGCAGGAGCATGTCGAAGTCCTGTTGCGCGGTGACCCACGAGGCGCCGGCGACGTAGATGTTCCCCGACGCATCGAGCTGTATGTCATTCGGCTGGTTGTTGCCGCCGGGGCTCTCGAAGCGCCGCTCCCACAGGAGCTCGCCGTCCGGGCCGTACTTCAGCGTCAACGCATGGATGCCGGCAGAGAACTCCTTTTGCCAGCCGGTCACGTAGACGTTGCCGGCCGCGTCGACCGCCAGCGCCTCGGCAATCTGTGACTGACCGTCCGTGACTCTCTGGACCCATTGCTCCTGCCCCGCATAGTCGTACTTCACAGTGGCCCAGTAGGCGGTAGCGGCAGACTCGTATCCGGTGACATAGACGTAGCCGTCATGCACCTCCATATCGTTTACCCAGTCAGAAGGTTCCCAGCCCTTGATGGGAGCGATTCCGTTGTAAGAAGCCACCCAGGCCTGTTGGGCGCCGGCCGCCGGTCCCGCCTGCTCGAACTGGGCCTCGGCCGCCGGGACCGCCAACCACAGCGCTGCTAGCCCAAGGGCGTGCCGTGTTAACCAGCTCATAGTCTGATTTGTCATCCTCTTATTTCTCCGTTCAAAACTGGTTTAACAGGTGGGGGGTCGGACCTCGCTTACGGGTCTGTGGGCAACATAGAACTATAATAAACGCGAGATCCGATCTAAAGGCGCTTCAGCCAATTCGAAAAAATGAAAAAAAAATGAAAAATAAACCGATCCGCACGCACCCGCGTATCGGGCCAACATTTTTAGAGGGAAACGTTCACTGAGATTTGTGACTCACTCAAACTTAGGCGTCTAGCTCAATCACTCACTATATCCATCGACCAAAACTGAAAGAATCTATTAGTGCAGTGACCTCTTGAGTGCGCTTCGGTCCGACACTCAACCACACAAAATGCATTCGCCGAAACTGCTTCGGCTTCATCGTCCGACTCAAGTTACGTTATTGGAACTTCAGTCTCAAAAACCGGCGATTTTGTGGTACCGCCTGTTCATCGTATAAGGTCTCACACAGCGAGCAACCGCATTTCCGTTTTGCCGAATCAGATGAACAAAGTGCCAACAATCTGTGTGATGTGTTTTGCGTATTGATCACATCGAGCCGACGTAGCTTGACCGACATTACCGCTGGTCGTTCTTTACTTCCCGTAACTGGGTAATGAATTGATCCATTTGCGAAGCACATTACGATCGACCGCGTCCGTATCGTCAAGATCAAACGATTTCAAACTGGGGAGTCCCATCATTGCCAGAATATGCTCGTTGGTCAGTTTCTTGCAATGGATGTCCAAATTCTCGAGTTCTGAGAGCTTAGTGAGGTTACGTAAACCGGCGGGCGTCAAGGAGTCGACTCGTTTCATTTCCAGGCGTTTAAGCGGACTCGACCCAGAAAACCCCGCCAGCCCTGCGCCTGTGATTTTCAGGTTGTGACTCAAATAAATCTCTTCCAGCCTCGGCAGTTTCCCAAGCTGCCTTAACGACTCATCCGTAATCCGCGAGATATCGTTCAAAAGGACTTTTTTGAGCGACAAAACTTCGGCAAGCGCGGCGACGGCTTCGTCATCGATCCATTTACAACCGGAAAGATCAATCGTTTCCAGGTTTTCCAGCTCTTGTAGATGGACAATCCCGTCGGCGTTAACGCGAGTCCCTCTCAGAACGAGAGTTTTTAGTTTTTTGAATTGAGCCAGAGGAATCATGTCGGGCGAGTCGATCCGCCGACACGATGAAAAATCGATTTCTTCCAGATCTCCACACTGCGCGAGCAAACCCACCCCGTCTCCGGTCGCTTGCTGACAGCCGGCTAAATTGAGTTTCTTTAATTTCTTGAAATGGTTCATTTTCTCGAAGTGTTTTTTCGCAATGGGAAGACCGCTTAAATTAAGCGATTCCAGGAATTCGCAGTTTTCGATTGCAAACAGGCTTGCCTCGGTAATCCTCTCGTTCGTATTCAAACGCAATTGCTTCAAATTTTTCAGTCGCCCAAGGTGTTGGACACCATCATCGGAGACATCCGAGTTGTCAAGCCTTAACGTTTCAAGTCCATCATTCACTTCGGCGAGGGCTGTTCCCGTGACCCCGGGGCACTTCGAAAGATCCAGCCATTGCAGCTCTTTGAACAACGAGAGCACCCTCAGTCCTCCGTCAGTGATTTCCCTGCTGTCGCGCAGACTCAGCTTTTTTAATTTCGTCGCGGTGCCCAAAGACTCCAGGTGTCGATCTTCGAGAGAATGATTGGACTCCAAAACCAGCTCTTCCAAATTGGGCAGCTGAGAGATTTTTTTCAATCCCATGAAATCGAAATGACTGTTATTCGAAAAGATCAGCTTTTTCAGCGAGGTACACTGAGTCAGCGGAGCCAACGATAACAACGACCCCACGTCAACGAGTTCAAGTTCTTCCAATTGGGGAACGTACCTCAATACAGCGAGCGACGCTTCCGTAATTTCACCGCAACGGAGGATTGAGAGCTTCTTCAGTCCTTTCAGACGTGCAATGCCGGACATGTGTCGATCATAAAAGCGTCGAGAATAATTAATCTGCAGCCATTCCAGGTGTGGAAAGACTTCCAGGTCGCCGACCACAAAGACTCGAGGCACGTATTCAATTTTGACTCGAACAACCTGGCCAAGTTCATTCTCTTCGTACGAGTTGCTTGAACTCTTCAACCAGATTTTGGCTTCGTAAGGCGTCGACGGAATCGAAGAGTTTTGCCCAACTGTCGAGTTGACTAAGCTGATCGCGAAAAGGCAAATCACACTAATTTTCGGCCACTTTAACATGAAAAAAGACGTGTTGAACCAATGGGGGTCGAGGGTCACAGTTACAGAATTGTTGATCCTCGATTATACTAGTGCGTGTCGCACGGACGTCTAGCGGTCGTGGCGCTCTGATTGCCGGGCGAAACCGACGAAGAGACGCCAAACTCGCTCAAAAAATTGAATGCCGCGAGAGTGGTGTGGTTTGACGTCTGCAGCCCTGCCACGGAGCTGAATGTTTAATTGAGGGTGTCCGGGAATTAGAACGCTGGATAAGCCGACACAATGTGAGCGGCATGGTGCTAGCCGCCGGTATCGCAACCTCTGAGCACCGGTGGCTAGCGCCATTCCGCTCACAATTCCCGGACGGCCTCATTTAATTCGATTGTGTTTTGTCAGCTGCTTCATAGCAGACGAATGGGGATGGAAATGTTTGAACGCGATCTACTCGTTGCCTTTATCGCCTTTGCGCTGGGGTTCGCCTTGATTTCGTCGGCAGTACTGAATTACGAGCGGGCTTTCGAAATTCGTACACCGAAATACCTGAGCCAAACGCTCGGACGCGGCAGAGCGCGAATGATCATGGGTTTGATCGGAGCATTCGTCGTTTTGATAGGCATTTACATCATCAGTGCTCCGTTCATCAACAAATCGCCTAACGAGGAACATACGGGAAGTACTTATCCTCCATCGATGAACTCTTTTGCAAGCCAATGAACGGCATTTTGCCTGCAATCGCGGCTAGAGCTAGAGTGTCTTAATAAAGGCGTACAAGTCCGCCCAACCTTGTTCGTCGACTTGATTCAACAGCCCATCTGGCATCAGAGACTTCTGCGATAACGTTTTTGCTTCAATGTCAGATTTGTTGATCCGAACTGTCTTACCTGCGGAATCCAACAACGTAATACCGTCAATCGACTCGTATATGACCGTCCCCGTGATGATCAAACCATCCTCCGTCTCGACGATCAAGGCCCGGTAGCGATCTGGCAGCTGTTCACTGGGAAAAGCGATCGAACGAAATAGATCGCGTTTTGAAAATCGATTGCCGATTCCTGCCAGCTTCGGACCGAGTCGCGAACCGCCATCATGACAAAGTGCACACTGGTGGTTGAGATATAACTCCCACCCCCGATCCACATCCCCCGTCGACCAATCTACCTGTGACAACATTTCCTCGAAATCAAAACTGGTTTCCTCTGCGGGGAATTGGTCGGGATATTCGCGAACCAGAAACTCTTGCCACCTTGTTAACGCGTCGTTCTGAACCTTGCCGTTCGCTTTCAGTTGGTATCCAAACGATTTGCCAGTTTGTTCTTGTAGCAACAACACGATTTGGTCACGAATAGAAACTCCCTGCTTGTCCCATCCCAGACGTTTTGCCGCCCGCAGGGCTTTGCGAAGTTCTTCTGGAACGGGTTGGTCCGCAAGTCGTCGTAGTGCGATTGCTGAACGTTTGACCGTCGTCGGATTGAAGGATTCAAGTCCATCGCTAAATAGCAGGCGATCTTCTGGT
Organism: Planctomycetaceae bacterium; assembly: GCA_024638965.1. Lineage (GTDB taxonomy): Bacteria > Planctomycetota > Planctomycetia > Pirellulales > Pirellulaceae > Mariniblastus. The sequence continues at coordinate 13,571 of JAHEJI010000115.1, read as the reverse complement.
AACGGCTGTTTTGCGAGCGCGATGATGGCTTCGTCTTTCAAATGGGGCAGCGAAGTACATTTCCGTAACAGAGACAGATTTAGCTCGCTAGCCGTTGCTGCAATTCGCAATTGAGCCGCAGTTGCTTCTAACGGATTCTTTTCGACGGCTTTCGAAAACGCAATCGCGGAACTTGGCTTGAGCTGTTTCGGCATCACGTCATGCAAATAAGTATGCCAATCAGAACCGTACGTTTGGTTCTGCAAAATCGCATTAGTGATGTCCGGCTGATTCTTGATCAAGCGCCGCGCGATCTCGCGGATCCGGGGATACCAATTTCGATCAATACCCAATTCATCTCGCCGAAGCTTACGGCCCAAATCAAGAAGCGTTTCTGCCAACACGACCGGGGAAACGTCGCGATGGGTACGGGCAATTTGAATGAGCCAGATTACATCTTGGGTCGCATTGCACGGTTGGGTGTTTTCAAGAGGCTGAATTAAGTCTCTTCCGTCCCTTCCCAGCATTGCCGAGATGCGTCGAAACTCTAGATCGGTTTCGCCAAAAATCTGTCCTTCATGACGATCAGTTGAAGGCTGCAATGCGAGCACCTGATCTTCGGAAAGTGGCAGTTCAATTCGCGGTGTATAACCGTCGAACACAGTTGCAACATTTTTGCCGGGTCCACAGCCATCCATCGTGAGTTGAGCCAATCTCAGCATCAATCCACGTTCAATACTGGAGGCTTGAAGGAGCGCCATACACGTCTCAAATGCTGCAACGCGGTCCTCGATATCGCGAGCCTTCGCGACCAACACCAGGCACCGTGCGGCTTCGGAAAGATTCGTCGTTTCAAATTCAAAGGCCAACTCATCCGGCCACGATTGGATCATGTTAAATATCAGTCGAAAACTTGGCTCATCTGGGTGGGCAAGATTTTCACGAATCCCGTCAAAAAGGTCATGTTTGAGTTCTTGATTAAGATCATCAACAAAATCGCGTCGACCTACCAGTGTCGCCAATGCCGCGATACGGGTCTGTTTGCCGGTTGCTACGAGCGCCCGGTTAATCTCGCGAATCGTCAACTCGTCCCATGGATTCCGGGCCGCAGATCGGATGATTGCAGCGCACACATGGTCGTCTTTTAATTGTTCAAGTGCCCAACGCAGAACCGAAACAGGAGCGCCGCCCACGGCATTCGTAATTCGCTGGACTAACAGAACTCTGTCTTGGCTGCTCGTTGGGTTGTTCTGCGAAGTCAGCCAGTGATCCCAGTCAAGCTGATCTTTCGACCACGCGACGCGCCCCCAACTGGAAAAAGGGAGCTCCGTGTTCGGTGTTTGATCGTTATCGTTGGATCGTATGTTTTTTATCCGAAAAACGCCGCCTTCGGTTCCGCGCCCGCCAATACTCACGAGCAAACTTCCATCCGGTGCCACCACCAGATCAGTAACGGCAAATCCGAATTGCCCTCGTGAAATTGCAAATTCACTGCCTCGGTCGTATCCGTCTTCATCCTTTTTAAAAACGATAATCCGCCCAAACGTCCAGTCAGCTACAAAAATGGCGTTGTCGTACTCGCTGCCAAATTGATGATGCTGGTAACAACAAACACCCGTCGGACTGCCGCGACCGAGCGCGCCGATCTCAAGTGGCATATCGAAATAGTAACTCGGCCGTTTCCAACCGGCTGATATCCAACCTGCATGATCACCTGGTCGAATTTGAAAGACTCGAGTCGGCCGATACCAGGGAAGTGAAATATCCCGTTCTCCGTCGCTGTCATAGACAAAAATTTCGCCAGCACGATTGAAATCAAAATCGTAAGCATTGCGATATCCGTGCGCGACGATCTCACGCGTCTCCCAATCGGGGCTGATTCGCATCAGAAAACCGGCTTCTGGATTTTTGACGGGCGAATTGGGACCGTTGTAATACTCCGGACGACGCGAAACCATGTTTCCGCAGAGGACGTAAAACCAACCATCAGGGCCACGTCGAACGGCATGCGCCATGTGTTCGCCGCCGGTCTTCAGTGGCAAAAGCGTTTCCGGTGGCCCGTCGGCAACCCCATCGTCATTCGTATCTTTGAACCTCAAAAGTCCACCGTCACCTGTGCAAATCAAATCCGCCCCGTCAAAGAACATGCCTTGAGCCCCCGAAGCGGGACCGCTCGCGAATTCAATCGTTTGATCGAAGACTCCGTCTTGATTGGAATCGATCAGCGTTTTTACATAACCGGGCCCGGAAACAACCGTTTGACCTTTTGAGTTAATCGTCATGCAGAAGATATTGGTCGCCATCTCATCGGTTGACACCATCTGGATACTCATCCCGGCCGGAAGCTGAACGCTAATTTCCTGGAATGCCAAGCATTGACACGTCGACAAAAACAGAAAAGCCGAGACAAGACACGTGAAACGAAACACTTGAGTTTGACTCCCAATTAATAATTAATGGTCAACTGTGAATGGTGAATTGTTGACTGGCTCTGGCGGTTTGCGTTACGATTCACAATTAATTGAGGCCGTCCGGGAATTCAAACGTCGGAAAAGCCGAACAATGTAAGGCACGGCGCTAGGTAGCGTTTATTAAATCAGTAGGCGAGTCTGTCCCAGACTCGCACCGGCCGAAACGGCCGGTTTCTGTCCGTTTGGGACAAACGGACCTACTGTTTTTGCGGGCGAAAGCCATTAAATAAACGCTGCCCAGCCTCCGGTCTCGCAACCTCTGAGCACCGGTGGCTAACGCCAATCCGCTCACAATTCCCGGACAACCTCAATCAATTATTTCACATCTTTTTCAACCAACCCGTGCCGCTTCGAATAGCCCATCAACCAGACACCAATGAGCGCAGGAGCGAGTGCGGCAAGCACCCAAACCATAGGTATCGGTTCGGCGGCATCTGGAAACCACTCAAATTGACTGAGTTGAGGTTGATAATACGAAAGGAATGCGATGACACCATTATGAATCGAATGCAAAATGATTCCTGGGATAATCGAACCGGACTTGTAACTTAGATACCCGAGGATGATTCCAATCAAAGTCGTCGGTACCAGCCGATCAAGAGCGACGACACTGTTCGAGAGCACATGAAACAATCCAAAAACAAGGGCCGAAATCAGGATCGCCGTCCATTTCGACTTGTGTTTCAAGAGCGCGCGTAACAAGAATCCTCGGAAGAACCACTCTTCGCAAACGGCTGGCACGATCGAAAGCGTCACCGCGATCACCCAGGGAGGAACTTCCCTCAATCGCACCGCTTGTTCCGAACTGAATTTGACTAACCGATCATGCCACGCTTGACTCTGTTCGGCACCCGCGAACAAGGCATAAATATCATGCCAAGCTGAAATAACCGACATCACAATCGGCCACAAGCTAACACCAAGCAACAACGCCGCAAATAAATACACAAAACGCGAATTACGAAACCCAAACCCCGATGCAGTTTCAACTCGCTGATGCCTCGCCACCAACCAGGGAAAGACCCCAAAAGTTAGAAACGTAAACAAAGCCATCAGCATCAACCGATTGTCCATGCTGGCGTCAAAACGTCCCAGAAAACCGATCAGCAAGAAGTTAATTGGAAACAGCAGAACCAGACAAAATGCCACCACGACAAGCGGGGCGGTTTTCTGCGATGAAATGGGACGTCGGAAAGTCTCGGTCCAACTTGTTTGGCTGCCGTACAAAATTGCATCGGTACCAAACACACGAGCCGCCATCAAGACGCTCAGCGCGGTGTAAAACAGCGTTGAAACGATAGCGATTAACGACGGAATCGGTTGCACATTTTCTTGCAACACGTCTCGTCCCAGCAACAGAATATTTACCATGGGTGTCACGCAAAGAGGTCCCGCCAAGGACAAACCTGGTGACATCGCCATCAATCCTGGAGCCATCGAAAGGAGAATAATCGGAACCAGGTAGGATTGGGCCTCCTTGAAGCTGCGGGCGTAGCTCGTAACGGCTAACAGGACGGCTGAATAGAAAGATGCAAACAAAACCAATAGCGCAAATACCTTTAAACAAATCGCGACCGTAAATCCAGATTCGCCCAAAAACGAATCGAGCTGAAAAGCCCAGATTGTCGTTGCCATGCCAATAATGTTCAAGGAAGCGGTTAGCACAGCCACAGTGAGCACGGCGATGAACTTGGAAAACAGAATCCCCATTCGCGGGATCGGTGCTGCCATCAATGTCTCAAGCGTTCCTCTTTCACGTTCACCTGCCGTCAAATCAATCGCCGGATAAACCGCACCTGTAATCGTCATCAGGACCAAAATCAAGGGTATCAGCGAGGCCATTGAAATCCCTGATTTTTTCTCCTCTTTCTTCGCTCCAACGACTGTTTGTTCCGGTAATGCTTCCAGCGGCGCAAACGCCGGTAGTCGTCGAGCCCTGAGCATTCCCATCAAAACTGACTGATTGAACTTGAGAAAATTTCGCGTCAAATAATCTGCCGCTTCGACAGAACGATAGTTTTCCGGATCATAAACGATCGAGTATTTTGCAAGTTGAAATCGACGCTTGTCTTTTGTCTCGAATCGCAATCCAACATCTGCATCCCCGGTAGCAACGACGTCTTCGATCGACCTTATATCGGTGTCGATTACAGACCATCTGTGATTCATCATCGCCGGATCTTCTAACCGACCCTTTTCTGCCTCCTCTGCCTTGGACGCCGGATCTTCGTCATCGGTTGTCGTCTCCTTAGTCTGTTCAGCATTGGCATCCGCGTCGTGCTCGTCATCTGCATCGGCGTCTCGTTTGGCCCGCTGGTTGTTGAATGCACTGGTCCGCTTGTTGAGCTCATTTATCTGCTTAACAATCATCGTCAACTGTTCTTCATCGACGTCGCCAGCAATTACGAATCGATACCCGATCTCTTCAGGGGGCAACATTGAGTCTGCCGTATTTAGCAAAAACGTGCGAAACACCAGGCTCAGGATCGGGTAGACCAACAGCGGCATTAAGATCAACGTCACGAGAGTTCTACGATCTCTCAGCGTTTCTCTTAGTTCTTTCTTAGCGAGTCGACTAATCCGAAACCCGCGTTCTCCAGACGGAGGGCGCTCCAGCAGTTCATCGGTTGGAACCTCATCGACGATCGCATCAGGTGCAGGGCTTTCAAAATCCGGTTTATCCATTTCGATTGGCTTGGGCCTCAGCCACTCCTTCGTCTCGCAACGCGGCTTGTTTATTCGAGTCAGACACAGGGATTCCTTTCGATAAGATGAATGAACATATCGACCAGGTTTTCCTCGCCAGTCTCAGCCTTCAGTTCATCGAGACTGCCTTCGAGCTTAAGATTTCCTTCGTGGATCAGGCCAAAGTTATCGCACACGCGTTCCGCCTGTTCCAAACGATGAGTGCAGAGAACGATGGCTTTGAACTTCTCTTTAAGCATCTCGATATAGTCGAAAATGACCTGGCTACCGACAACGTCCAGACCGAGCGTCGGTTCGTCCAGAATCATGACCGGCGGATCATGAATCAGAGCCCTGGCCAAGTTGATTCGTTGCTTCTGCCCAGTGCTCAATGTCGAGCAGCGTTGCGACAAGAATTCATCGATGCCGAGCAAATCCGATAGTTCATCAATCCGCCTATTAACCTCGGACGGAGTAAGACCGTAAATATCGCCAAAAAATGACAACATCTCATGAGCGGTGAGCCACTGATAAACCCCGGCCGAAGCAGATACAAAGCCCACTTGCTTTTTCAAAAGATCAGATTGTTGATCCGATCGGGCTCCGTTAATCTCGGCCCAACCCTTATCTGGCTTAAGCAAACCGAGAATCATCCGCATCGTCGTCGTCTTGCCTGCACCGTTGGGGCCAAGCAACCCGTAGACTTCACCCGAGTTCACACTAAACGAAACGTCATCGACGGCATGAATTTCACGTCGTCCGACACGAAAGGTCTTGTGAAGATTGTGTGTTAAGATCATTGGAAACTGTGTAACGTCTCTCGTCCGCGTGTCACTCATACAATTTGCCGAATCTTGGATGGACAGCGCCAGTTTCTATCGCTAGCCCGACGCGCAAGCGAGCGATTTCGCGGGTGGACGTGTTCCCTCGCTTGCGCGTCGGGCTTATTGTTCGACTACAAAAAAACCACCCTATGCGTACAAACTGGCGCTGTCCATTTAGGCAAAGCCTTAAAAAGCGGTGGCTCAATCAGTAGCCCACCGCCACAACACTTTCTTAAAGCACTACGTAATCCTACAATCTACGCTAAATTGATCTCAAGTGTTTGACGGAAGTGACGTTTTTGGAGAATCGGAAGGGCCGCGGACCGGGATATTCCTGTGAATCGCAATTCAACAGGAGCTGCGGCTTTCCGAAACGCCCAACGCAAACGAATTTGTCTTCGATTTTCCTTTTTTATGCCAACACGCCCATGGAAACGACCGTAACCGACTCGAGAAGATGGTTAAAACAATTCGGTTTGCTCTCGTTTCGGCGCGGACAGGAAGAAGTCATCCGGGCGATCCTTGATGGCCATGATACGATGTGTATTATGCCGACGGGCGGAGGGAAGAGTCTCTGTTATCAACTTCCGTCGGTCGCTCGCGAGGGCGTGACGATCGTGATTTCGCCCCTCATCGCGTTGATGAAGGATCAGGTTGATTCGCTGAACCAAATCAACATTCCAGCGACCTTTATCAACAGCACTCTCGCACCGACGCAGCAACAAGCGCGCATCGAGGGGATGATCGATGGCCAATACAAATTGGTTTACATCGCTCCGGAAAGGCTGCGAAGTGCTTCATTTATGCGAGCCGTAAAAAAAACCAACATTCAGTTTCTGGCCGTTGACGAAGCCCATTGCATCAGCCAATGGGGCCACGATTTCAGACCTGACTACGCCCGTCTGGGACGGTTTCGGCAACGCATCGGAAACCCGCAAACCGTCGCGCTCACGGCAACCGCTACCAAGCTCGTTCAAGCCGACATCGGAAAAATCCTGAATCTCAACGATCCGACGACGTTTGTTTCCGGTTTTCGCCGCGAGAATCTCTCGCTTCGCGTCGCCAGCCCAAACGGCAACGTGGAGAAAGACAACATGTTGATCGATTTCCTTCGATCTCATGATGGCTGCGGCATTATTTATGCTTCAACACGCAAGAACTGCGAACATCTGGTTGAGCTGCTTGCGTCAAAAATCAGGCGCAACATTGCGTATTACCATGCGGGCCTGGAAACCGATAAAAGACGAGAAGTTCAGGAAACTTTCATGTCCGGCGAAACGGAAATTATCGTTGCCACCAACGCATTTGGGATGGGAATCGATAAATCCGATCTTCGGTTTGTCGTTCATTACAATTTGCCAGGAAGCGTTGAAGCTTATTACCAGGAAGCGGGCAGGGCAGGACGGGATGGCGAACCGGCTGATTGCCTGTTGCTTTATTCTTTTCAAGACAAGTTCATTCAAGAATTTTTTATCGAAAATTCTTATCCGTCGCGGGCCATCGTCAAACAAGTCTACGAGTATTTGCGCGCGATTGATGCAACTCCCATCGAAATGACGTTGGGCGACATCAAGGACGAACTTGATCTCTCAATCGGCACAACGGGCATCTCGAATTGCGAAAATTTGCTTGAGAAAGCGGGGGCAATCGAGCGACTAGACTCGCGACAGAATATGGCGGCGATCAAGATCGACTCGGATCGCGATACGTTGATCGATTTATTGCCCAGAGATGCCCGCGTCCGTCGGCATGTGATGCGTGGGCTGGAAAAGATCGTCGGACCATTACGCGGCGAACGAGTCATGTTTCGCCCGGAGAGACTAGCCACCGAGCTGGAGATGAAATGGCCCGCTGTCAATCGTGCGATTCGAGAATTGAACAAACTGGAAGCCGTTGACTACGTACCGCCCTTTCGAGGACGCGCGATCCACATGCTTTCGCGCGAGAAGAAGTTTCACCAGTTGGACATTGACTTTGTAGAACTCGAACGTCGTAAACAATCGGAATACGATAAACTTCAACGTGTGATCGACCTGGCTACGACTCGTCGTTGTCGCCAACTTGAAATTTTGGAATATTTTGGCGACCCGGATCGAGATCTTTGTGGGTCATGCGACAATTGCCGGGAACGGGCTGATTCGCGTAGTCCCAAACCCAAATTCGCCGATCAGGATGCTTGCCTGTACGCCGTTCAAGTGGTCCTCAGCGGAGCCGCCCGAACCCACAATCGATTTGGCAAAACGATCATCGCCCAGATGCTCACGGGTTCGGCTTCCAAAAAAATCAAACAGCTGTCGCTTAACAAGCTCAGCACCTTTGGCTTGCTGAGAGGCTTTCGCCAAACGGATGTCTCGGCACTCATTGAGTTCCTGATCGAATCGCGTTACCTGGAGCAAAATGAAAACACGAAGTTCCGCCCTGTGGTCCAAATCACCGCTGCTGGGCGAGAAGTTATGAGCGGACATTGCTGGGTCGACTTCACCGATCGAATACCCGGCGAACTCGTCAACCAAATCTCGATTCAGCTCAAAGGAAAACAACCACATTTTGTTAACGAGTCACGGCATAGCGTCGAAAACGAACCAACCAGTGAAGTCGCAGAAGAATTACAGGTGTCCAATCTCGACGACATAGAACCGGCCACAGAAACTCCACCCGATGGGGCCACAGAAACTCCACCTGATGGAATCGACGAAAGCAGATTTGAAACTCTGAATGAAGTCGATTCGAGCTTTGAATCTCACGCTTCGGATTCAACCAAAACCGAATTTCGACGGATCCGCGTCGATTTACCTGAGCCAAGTGCCGTTCAACCGAGTTACTATTGGACGTGGAGGTTGCTGGCCGATGGTTATTCGCCTGAACATCTTCAGCAAGTTCGGCAAATTGATCGTGAAACGATATACGATCATGTGATTGTAGCCATGGAAAATAACCGGCCAGCAGAATCGGAGTGGCTACTTCGGTCGGACCAGATCGAAGTTCTCAGGCAAATAATCGCAAAACACGGCAGAAAACGAATGACCGAACTCATTAGTGAATTGCCTTCAACCATTTCGGTACAACAATTAATGTACTACTTGAAGTGTGAATCCGTGCAATAGGCCAGTTTGCGATATTGAGTGGGGTCTGGGCTCTGAAGTCCCTGCGGCGAGTGAATGTGGCATTTTGCGGTAAAATCCCACGTCGCGAAATCGGAAAGATTGAGCTACAATTCGAGGTTTGACAACGATTTCGGCGCGAATCCCGTTTGCGCCGGGCTAATTAGCCAAAAGCAACTAGAGACCGAGATGGATTCTAAGCCCTCGGTCGAGGATTTCCATGGAAGACAAAAGCCCTAACGACAAAAGCTCAGAGAAACGAACGAACCCGCCTGCGCGTTCGATGCCAATCTGGATGTTATTGATCGTGCTCGGCAGCGTGCTCGTTTACATGCTGTTGTACATGAACAATACCGATCAATCGACGATCAGCTTCACCTATTTTGAAAACCTCGTTCAGGGGAAAAACTTTTATGGAGACCAGATCCTGGATGAAAACGACGAACCTGTTGGCTGCATGATCGAGACATTTGATGTTTCTGAAGATCAGGCATCCGGGATCTTTAAACAGATACCTGACCCAGAACCTACGTTTAATGCAAAGGGCGAACGGATTCCACCCAAACCAGGCGTCCAACTCAAAAAGCACTATACCGTGCGACTGCCAGATTCGGAGACTCATCGAGATTCGCTTCTCAAAAGGCTGAAAGATGCAGGCGTCCGCGTCGATATCAAACCGCCGAATGACACGTTGAGCTATTACACGGCGCTCATCATTTTGTTCTCGCTGGGACTATTGCTGTTCATGTTTTTGTCACTCCGAAGGACGCAGAGCCAGATGATGGGTGGCGGGGGCTTCTTGTCAAACTTTTCTCGTTCGCCCGCCAAGAAATATGAAGCCTCCAATCTACCAGTCACCTTTGCCGATGTGGCAGGACTGGAAAGCGTCAAAGCGGACTTGATGGAGATCGTCGAATTTTTGAAAGACCCGACGAAGTTTCAAAAGCTTGGTGGCCGGGTACCCAAAGGCGTGTTGTTGGTTGGGCCACCTGGAACCGGAAAGACGTTGCTGGCTCGCGCCGTGGCCGGCGAAGCGGAAGTGCCTTATTTCAGTGTCAACGGTTCCGAGTTTATTCAGATGTTTGTCGGTGTGGGTGCCAGTCGAGTTCGCGATCTGTTCGCGACTGCCAAGGGGCAAGCGCCTGCAATTATCTTCATTGACGAAATCGACGCCGTCGGCCGCCAACGGGGTGCAGGACTTGGCGGTGGTCACGATGAGCGTGAACAGACGTTGAACCAGATCCTCGGCGAGATGGACGGATTTCAGGGAAATGATTCGGTGATCGTCCTTGCCGCTACCAACCGGCCCGACATTCTCGATCCCGCTTTATTGCGACCCGGTCGTTTCGACCGCCACGTTACGGTTAGTCGGCCTACGATGACGGGACGACTTGCGATCTTCAAAGTGCATGTACGCGATGTTCCTCTCGACAAAGACGTTGATCTGCAGGTGATGGCCCAAGCCACTGCGGGGATGACGGGAGCCGATATTCAGAACTTGGTCAACGAAGCCGCGCTTTGGGCCGCTCGCAAGAACAAGTCCAAAGTGCAAATGGAAGACTTCTACTATGCTCATGACAAAGTTCTCATGGGTGCCAAACGCGAAGAGGTACTGACCGAAAAAGAAAAAGAACGCACGGCCTACCATGAAGCAGGACATACGCTCGCGGCATGGCATCTGAAGGGAGCCAATCCAGTTCACAAGGTTACGATTATCCCTCGTGGCCAAGCCCTGGGTGTCACTCAAATGGTTCCCGACGAAGACCGGATGAATATGTCCGAGAACGAAATCCGCGATCACCTGGTGGTATTGCTTGCCGGCCGCGGTGCCGAAAAGTTGATCTATAACGAACTGACCGTTGGAGCGGAAAATGATCTCGAACGTGCAACTTCAATGGCCCGCCGAATGGTCACCCATTGGGGAATGAGCCCTCGACTGGGTCCCGTCAGTTACAAGATGACCGACGATGATCCTTTCCTCGGTCGGGAAATGCATAAAAGCCGACTGTTTAGCGAACACACGATGGAAGTCATTGATGAAGAAGTCGTGAAGATTCTCCAAGATGCATCGCAAAAATCGATTAGCCTGCTGGAAGATCGTAAGCAACAACTTGAAGATTTGACGGCGAAATTGGTCGAACAAGAAGAATTGGATCGGCACGAAATCGCGGAAATTATTGGGCCCAGCGTGCATCAAGACAAACCCGCGTTGACTCCACCGAAAACAAATGTGGCGAACCAACAGCCTGCAACGAACCCAGCTGCAACCAACCAGCCTTCCACGGATTCGACTACTTCGGAAAGTCTCGAACCCACATCGTAAGAGCATAGGTTGGTGCAACTTGTCTGGGACTTAAGAACGACCTAGATTTTGGACACGGCTGGTACGACGTTTTGCCAATGACGTTGCGTTGCTCCTGGCAGACGAAATCAGGGAAATCTTCTCACGAAAAGGTACCTATTCGCGATTTAAGAGACTGCCAAGAGAAAATGACTTACTTGATTCTTGGCACAAGTTTGAAGACACAGAATCAAACAAGGCAATCGTGAATGGTGTCGCGACAACGGAATCGAGCTGAAAGAGCCATCTCCCAAACGACTGCCTGTCCCCGGTTCGGTGCATCAACGTCTTTCCCCTTAATGGTCCGCGTAGTGATCCAATATCAAGAATGGTTGTCAGCGTGAGAACTAATCCGTGATGTCGGACGAACCATACACGTTGTTTACGCTGTTTGCGTCTGTTGTAGCTCAGCCTATAATGAGGATTGTTAGCTTCCCGAAACCCCGAGGCAAATGCGATGTCCCTCGATCTACCACTAAACTCGATGTCTGTGTCCGAGAAACTCCACGTACTGGAATCTGTGTGGGCCAGTCTTCGTCAAATACCTGACGAATTGCCGAGGCCTGAATGGCACAAACAAGTACTGGAAGAACGCGCCCGACGGTTAGAATCTGGCGAAGCAACATTATCGACGTGGGAAGATGCAAAGAAGAGGCTTAATGAGCTAGGTACATGAATATCAGTATCTCATCGGATGCGGAAGGAGACCTATCCGATGGTTATTGGTTTTACGAGCAACAAGAGCCAGGTCTCGGATCCTATTTTCGTAGCAGTATTTTGGCAGATATCGAATCCTTGATTGTTCATGGAGGTGTTCAACAGATTATTGATGGATACCATCGAATGCTATGCAAGACTTTCCCTTATTCGATTTACTATAGGATGGACACAGCCAAATCATTGACGATCGTGGCTGTTCTGGGTCAGCGACAGAATCCAGACCGGTTACGCGATCGCATTACACCAAACGGGGAATAACAAATAGAAAAACGACTGCCTGTCCCCGGTTCGGTGTGCCCGGTTCGGTGCAGTGCTTCGAATTAATCTTCCGCACGGCTACCGTCGCCGCACATCATCACGATGCGAGGCATGAACTCGCCAATGATTTCGACGAGATCCTGCTGGGCCGCCATCACGTCGTGAATGTTCTTGTAGGCACCCGGGACCTCGTCGAGTCCACCGGCCAGCAAACGCACGTTCTGGCGACGCAAATGGTCTCGCCAATCTTTCCAGTTGAAATCCTGTTTGGCCTTGGTCCGCGACATGCGTCGACCGGCTCCGTGTGAAGCAGAATTTAAACTCTGCGCGTTTCCGCGTCCTCGGACGACAAAACATGAATCGGCCATGTTGCCCGGAATCACTCCCAAGTCCCCCTTGTCGGCGGGCGTCGCACCCTTGCGATGAACGTAAACCTCTTTACCGCCGTGGTTTTCCAACCAGGCAAAATTGTGATGATTCTCCACAGTCGCCAGGCGCTGAGCTCCTGCCAGCTTCGTCACGTTGCGGTGAATCACTTCGTGGTTGGCCGACGCATAACGCCCCATCAAGTTCATTGCGTTCCAATAGTCCTGGCCCTCTTCCGAGTCCATTTCCAACCAGGAAAGATGACGCAATTGCTTATCATCGCGAATTCGAGACGGCGCTTTGCTGCGAGCGATGTCGGTGTAACGTTGACAGACACGGGCTCCTGCCCCACGGCTTCCACTATGTGACAGCAGAGCCACATATTTTCCAGCCTCGACACCGAGTTCATCATCCGGCAACGTCAGGATCCCCCATTCAACAAAATGGTTTCCACTTCCGCTGGTGCCAAGTTGATTCACGGCTCGATCTCGAACCTCTCGCGTGATCGCGGTAATTGTCCAATCCTCATCGAGCACTTCATGTTGTTGAGCGGTTTTCCATTTCGCCCCAATTCCAAATTGGGTTCCTCGGTGAAGTGCCCGGTCCAATTCCTGACACCTGGTTGATTCGTTCGCCTGTACGATTTCAACCGGCAAGTCGGTGATTGTCATTTTCATTCGGCAGGCGATATCCACACCGACGCCGTACGGAATGATCGCGTTTTCGCAAGCCAGCACACCGCCAATCGGCAGTCCGTATCCCGAATGCGCATCGGGCATCAACGCCGCTGCCTGCGAGATCGGCAATCGACACGCATTTTCGATCT
>JAHEJI010000114.1 GCA_024638965.1 Planctomycetaceae bacterium | reverse complement strand
GAGGGATTGATTGTAATAAAGTCTTCCAGCATATGTGGTTACGCTCGGTTTCATTCCGCTTAAAAGCAGAAAAAATTTTGTGGAAGACCAATGCGTTATATGAAGTGGAGGGACCGCTCGATGCCTCACCTATTCTCGGAGCCCTTTTCGATTGAGCGGTTCTCCTTTTTTCAGCGGACAGCTGTCCGTTTGGCTTGTTTTGGTAGCGGGTGACATCGAACGCCAAACGGACAGTATTTTTTTGAACGGCCAAACGCTAACTATTTGGCGTCTCATCTAATCCCAACAACAAGTCATTGTGAGCCCCATTTAGGACCCAACCTCTCCCAAGTTTGGGAGAGGTCGACGTCTCAGCGTCGGGTGAGGGTTGTTGATTCCGCAAGGAATCTTTTCGTTTCACTCTCCCGGACCCTTCCCCTAAATTAGACTTCGCATTTTGATTCGCAAGTATTCGTTTATCACTCGCTCGGTTAATTGATCTGGTTGTGTTTCGACGATGCTGATCCCAGACTCGCGCATCATGGCAATCTTTTTCGTTCGTCCCGTCAAAAGATTAGCCGCGGAGGCTAAATAAAAAGCTTCGAGGTCGGTCGTTGGCACTTGATCAGCCATCTTGCGAAGCCCTACGTCTTGCAGCAAAACACACAACGGCAAATAAGGCAACGATTTCAATTGCAGGTGATCGCCAATCAATTTCAACTGCATCTCATCCGTGACAAACGTAATCAACATGACAAGTGCTCGATTGCGCTGCACTTTGGTCAAATACTGCAACGCGTAACTATAGTCCGCAATCTTGTCAGAACATTGAACGTCATAAGTCGACCTGAGCAGCGATTGAACACCCGGTTTGCCTCTCACGGGCCGCACAAACCTTTCGATCTTGTTGGAGAACAATAAAAGTGAAACGTTATCGCCTTGCCCTAACGCGATATAGCTGAGCATGATGGCTGAATTCAAAGCTCGGTCCAGATACGAAACGCCGTCTGTCTGATTTCGCATAAACCGACCGCAATCAACCATGATGACGAGACTCTGGTTTCGCTCAACATTAAACTCGCGACTGATCAATTGTCTTTTTCGAGCCGTCGCCTTCCAGTCGATTTTGCGAGTCTCATCGCCGTAACGATATTCGCGCAAGCGCTCAAACTCCCTCCCCTGCCCTGGCATGTGCTGCGATCGTAGTCCCAATTCGGAAAGCCGATTCTGTTTGGCCAGAAGTTCGTACTGGGCAACGGCTCGAATATCCGGGTAGATCTTGATCGCCGTAACCAATGGCCTCAATTGATGCCTTTGCCATAACCCGAATCGCGTTGGGAACCGTAAGTAGACCCCTTGTAATTCTGAAGCACCGCGACAAAGAGGTCGAACACGATACCGAATCTTTTTTTCTTTCCACGGTTCAAGGACGACCTGTTGTGGCAGCCGATCGACTTCGCACATTGGTCCCGGTTCTGAGTGCACGGTGAGTGCAATCTTGGTGTTGGACCGGTTGTTCAATGACAGGCGCGCTGGATTATATGCGGCCACACTGAGCACTTCCGAAATCGTTCTTTCGACGTCAATTTGATTTGGTGAGGGGCTAATGAAGAGATCTGTCAATGCAATCGCAACAATGAGCAGATTGCAAAGCAGCGCGATATCTGCAATATCTGGTTGCCAAATCCCCAGCAATAACGGGATTACCAGCAAGGCGAACAAAAGGATTAATCGTCTTGTCGGAATCATGACCGCGGTGCCTCGACAGTTTCCATGATTTGCCGCACCGTTTCATCGGGAGTGAGCCCCTCGATTTCCGCTTCGGGCCGAAGTCGAAGCCGATGCCGCAACACCCAGGGAGCCAGTTCCTTGATATCGTCCGGCGTGACGAAATCTCGTCCTCGACAGGCTGCTAATGTACGTGCGGCAAGCAACATGTTCACACCTGCCCTGGGACTGGGCCCGATCGCAACGGAACCCCAATTTCGAGACGCGGACAAAATATCGACGATGTATTTGAGCAGCTTTTCCTCAATGATGATGGTTCGAACCAGGTCTTGTATTGCGATCACGTGTTCCGCCTTCATCACCGCTTTGATTCCAAACTCGGCAAGGCTTCGAGGGTCTTTTCCGCTGGCATAAAGTTTTAGAATTCCAATCTCGTCTATCGTTGGAGGATAGTCGACAAGTAACTTGAACATGAAACGATCCACTTGAGCCTCTGGCAACGGATAGGTGCCCTCGTTTTCGATCGGATTTTGCGTGGCCAGGACAAGAAAGGGTCGATCCAGTTTGCGCGTGTCGCCATCGATAGTAACTTGTCGTTCCTGCATGGCCTCCAAAAGCGAAGCTTGAGTTTTGGGCGGTGAACGATTGATTTCGTCGGCCAACAGGATGTTGGTGAATATCGGTCCCGAGTTGAATTGGAACCGCTGTTCTTTCATGTCGTAAACGTTGTGGCCCGTCAAGTCGGACGGCATCAAATCCGGTGTAAACTGAATGCGACCAAACTGACAAGACACGGTTCGGGCCAACGCGTTGACCAACAGCGTTTTTCCGAGTCCGGGTGGGCCTTCGATTAACACGCTGCCTTCGGCAAGAAACGCGACGAGGACACCCTCGACGAGTTCCCGTTGTCCGACGATCACCTTGCCGATCTGCTCGATGGCAGCATTGAAGACAGCTGTAACATTTTGCAGCTCCATAGTTATTCCTAACCAGCTTTCTTTTTTGTTGTTCTTTTCTTGATCAGACTTTGTTGCAGACGAGACAGCCAACGAACTGAGTCCGCTGCATCGGCGACAGCTACTTTCGCTGCCTTCGCCTGCATCTTGCATTCTTTGATTTTCGCTTCGATTTCGCCTTGTGGGATTCCCGTTCGTGAGCCGAGAGACTCCGAGTCTTCCAGACGGACCGACCCTCCATACATCTGCCGGAGCCGACTTTGAAGGTAGTGCAGGTAACTTCGTACGATCGACCCGCCGTCTCCGGTGCGGTAGACGAGGTTACCAACTGCCTGAGCGCTTTCAACAAGGCTTCTTCGTTCCGATTCGTCTTCGTGTTCGGCAGGCCCAAAGCGATGAAACCCGAACCAGCCAACGAGCAACGCGACAAGCAGTAATTGTAGAGTGCTGGAGCGAAGAGATGGATTCAACAGGACGCCCGTGTATTGGTAAGCATCACTCGCGTTGAGGAATTCACAAAAAACGATCTCATCGTTGTTTGTGTCCAATCCGTACGACGCGGCAAAACAGTACTCGGCGATTCGAACTGCCAACTCGGCTTTCGGCTCGTCCAGCATTGCCGGATTTGAAAACAAATCCGGACTGGTACATGCGATGACTCGACCGTAACCCAATTCCCAGGAAGAAATTTGAACGCCTTCGCTATCGTCAAGGAGAACATCATCCGATTTCCGGCTGGACAGAGTGCGAGACGACCGAAATTGAATTGACTGGTTGGTTAGTTTGCTGTTGGCTTCTCGAGCTTCAATTTTTAGCACAAATTGAGGTCCCAATTCTTCTTGCGTCGCTTCGTTTTGCGAATCTTGTTTGCTGGTGTCGTCAACTGGATCACCGCCGAAGGAGGCCTGGATCGGTTTCATTTTGATTTTCAATGCTTCCAGATCCACATTCTCGTCGAACCAGGGTGGAGCATAGACAAGTGTGCCACCATTGCTGACAAAGTCATACATTGCTGATTCTTCATCGCGGCTGGGAAGTCGGTCGGGCGCGATCACAAAGGCAACTGAAGCGAATTCCGGCACGACTCGTTTTGTTTCGCGGCGAACTTGAGGATAAAGCTGATCCAGGACGCGAAAGTATCCGAGGTGTCCGGCGACTGAATTGCTATACGAATCATCCGGCGATTTGGCTTGACCCGGCAACCACCAGAATTGCAGCAGAATCACTAATGCGGTCGCAGCCAACCAGAAGGCGTCAGCGCGCTGAATTCGCAGCTTGTTCATGAAACGCCTTTCTAAAACTGGTTAAACAAGTTTGAAACATGACCTCAGTCGCAGCTCGACGTCCAAAGAAAACCTTTTCAAGTTCGGTGGTGATTGACAGAAAAGAACTACGACGCTCATCGTCTCGCCAAACAGCACGAACGTAGTCTCGATTGGTCAACCCTCTGCGGAAACGAATCAACCCCGCGCGCTCGACCCAACTCATGCTTCCGAGCGCCAGCTCGCGAATGGCGGAGGCAAAATCACCGTTTGCGGCAAATGTCATCGCCCGCTGTTCGTAAGCCGAGACTGCCAGTTCGCCCGGTGGCGTGGCTGGACTTACCGCATCGTCTTCTCTCAAAAATCCACCTGCACCAGTTCTCCTCGACGGATCCGAACCCTTCATTCGAAATACCAGGATCATTACGGCCGTCAGCGCCGCGACAATTATCGCCAGCATGACGCCGAGCAAGACGGACGAGAAGATCGATCCACCACCCCTCATCCTTGAGGAACCAGAATCACTTTTGAAAAACGCCTCCAGCGCTTCCGATATCTGATCCAACAACCTGGCTAAGAAACCTTTTTCTTTTTTGGTATTGGCTCGTTTGATGGCCCGAAAGTCTGGTCCCGACATCACAGAATCGACGACGCCCTGAATCTCAGTCGGAGTGAAATCTCGAGCAGGTTGTTGTCGCCGTGAGGATTCGCCGTTATCTGCGACGGCAAAAACACAACCAAACATGGCTGCGCCAAAAAACGAAAATCGGAACGGATTCAACTGTTTCCTCCCAGCCGAACGGCTTCTTGACGGAATTTAACGTCGATGTCCCAGCACTCACCGCGAATCCGTTGATCCAAATACGCGAAAAACCAGGCGAGTCGAATGATCGGAAAAGTAAGCCAAATCGAAACATGAACCGTCAACGCCACGTATCGATCATTGAACAGCAAAAAGCTTATCGCTTCACCCATGTCAGGGCTGTTGGCAACTTTTCCAAACAGGATTGGGATATTGAACAACGTCGATGAAAAAAAATCCAACAGCAAAAAAATTCCCAAGCTGAATACGAGCCATAATAGTCCCAACCAGCAAATGTGGCCAAAGTATCTGACAAAGCCGCCACCTCCGCACAGCCATCCCAATCGTTTTGGCACATCATTGACTTTCGACTGTTCCAACAGCAGGACTTCCGCGACGTGACCGTAAACGGCGGTCAATAGCAACGAAGGAACGACGAAGCAAAACATCAACAACCACTGCAACACGCGACAGACCACCATCAAAAAGGTGTACGCAAACAACCGCTTACCAAGACTCTTGATCGCCACAGTTGATTGGAATGGTACTCCAAATACCTGAGGCCCGATCCCGGCGATTAACGCACCACTGTACAACGGGCAAATTAACAACATGATCGCCACCGACCACAGCAATTGATCGGTAAACCTGGCTGAAACCAACCAGAAGATCGCGCACGAAGGAAAGGCAAACCAGAACAGCAAGCCGTAAACGGGACCGATAAATTTTCGGCAAAACGCAAACGCCAAATCAGCACAACCACCGATCGACCTGCGTTCGACGTTGACGATACAATCTTCAACTCTCATGCGATCTGGTGCCCCTTCCGCAGAGAGTAAAATACAGAATTACGCCGAGCCAGCAAAATGTCCCGACAAAATATTTGATTGCCTTGGGAATTGCCAGGGGCGAAAAAAACGCTTCAATCATGGCTGCAATACCCAACATGATGGCGGCTCCGACCACCAGTTTGATTGCGTCGCTTCCGTGATCCCTTAATGAGTCCAACCGCGTGCGCCGCCCAGGATGAATCATCCCAAATCCGATCAACAATCCTGCCGAACCGGCGATCACGATCGCTGTCAACTCAAACGCACCATGGGTGATAACAAAGCTAAAGAAGTTTGAACTGTATCCTTCCTGAACGATGTGTCCCGTGATCAGCCCAAGAACGATTCCGTTGAAGAGGAGTTCCTTAGCCGTGCCAATTCCGAAAAACACGCCCATGGCAAAACACCTGAACGCAATTCCGACATTATTGAGAACATAAAATCCTGCCATCGACGATCGTTCGCCCACATATCTATCGTCAACTGAATCGTAAAGCTCCGTTGCATAACCTTCACTTGCCGAACCCAACATCGATTTATCGACAACGGTTTCCGCAATCGCAGGCTCGACAATGGCAACCATCATGGCGGTGAGAAAGGGCAACGCGAACAAAGCCAATGCAGTCCAAAAAAACACCTGTCGCTTGTGCAGGATTCGTGGAAAGCCATCCGTCAAAAAGACGATAAAACGGTGCAGCGATATGGGTGGCGAGCGATAAAGACAGTTGTGCCCTCGCGCGACTAAATCGTTCAAATACATCTCAAGGTCGTCGCCCCATTCGCGGGACTGCACCATTGACAGATCGAAACAAATCGACCGATAGATCCGAGCCAATTCCGTCACGCGCGCTCCCGATAATTTACGAGACGGCTTCGTTTTGACTTCCTCGACCAATGCTTCGAGTCTTTTCCAGTCACCCTGGCGTTCGCGCAAAAAACGATCCCGTTTCAAACGTTGCCTCCCTATTCTTTCCTGATTTCTTCCCTGATTTCCACGATCTCGTCAGGTCCGTCATCGTCAGGATGCAGGTCGATTTTCACTTCATTCAACTCTGCCACTTCCGGGGATTCTGACACATTCTCAATCGTGCCAAATGTTCTTAACACGCGGCGCAAAAACATCGTATTTTCGAACTGGTTCATCGCGAGAGGATCTGGCGGCTCCACGCCCAATCGTTTTCTGATTGTGTCCGCCAGAATTGTCGCAAGTTCTTCTTTTCGAGTTGGAACAATTCCGCGCCGCCGGTCAAACAGAGATTCAATGATGGACAACGTTCGATCCGGCAGATCAAATCGATTGCCGCATTCCAAACGTTGCAACGGGGCCACGCGCAACGCTTTTTGGTCAGCATTCACTCTTTCACGCTGTTCATAAATAACCATCGTATCAAATACGAGGTCGCCCAATCGTTGCATCCTTTGCGTGCAAAGCATGGACAATACGCCTACGGTATAACAACCGGGAAACGCGTCTCCAACCAAGAGAAGGTTGCGGCCAAACGCCTCATAAAACCCGATCGGGGTTCCGTTTCTTCTGACGACGCGCAAGCGGAAAGTGCGCTTGCCGGGAGTTTGCCCATCCCAAATCGTCTCGAACAAACCCCCGTAGAGCCAGCTGATGGCAAACAGGGCAAACAACATCAGTCCCGTCCCCAGTCCGGCACCCACATCGCCCAACACGGAAAAAATACCGAAAAGGAATCCTACGGCGATCAGAATGACTATTTTGACAACCCAGTCGACCAGAAAAGCAATCCCCCGACGACCCGGTCCGGCCGTTCGAAATCGAAAATCAACTCCCTCGGGAGTTTCGACGGTTACCTGTGAGTCAACAATTAGCGACGCGGACATTCCACAATCTTACTATTTATCCGCTCAGTTTTCGACTTGCGCCGGCCATCGCTGAACAAGATAGTACGAATCTCGATCTCATGATCGACATTGTCTGCAAACGAGCTTCCCCAGTCGCCCATCGCGATGAAAATATGTTTTAATATTATTGCCCGCGTTTTGAACTTGTCTGGATCAAAGAAATGTCATTGGAAATTCTCAACGAACTTGTCGCCTTGGTTCGTCAAAACTCGTATTTGAAGTCCTCCCTTGCACTGCTCGAATGGGATCAGCAAACCAAACTTCCTTCACAGGCGGGTGCCTTTCGAGCAGAACAGATCACTTTTATGGCCGGCGAGATTCACTCACGCGCGACTGATCCGCGAATCGGTGAATTGTTGAACGAATTATCAACTTCTGAACTCGCCGAAGATCCGACGAGCGACCATGGCGCAACGATCCGAGAGCTAAAACGTGAATACGAAAAACAAATCAAACTTCCCAACAAACTCGTCCAGGCGATTGCCCGCGCCAGTGCACTGAGCCAACAAATCTGGGTCGAAGCTCGCCGGGAAAACGACTTTTCAAAATTCGCCCCATGCCTTAAGGAGATGTTTGAACTCAAACAGGAACAGGCGGATGCGCTCGGTTACGATGAATGTCGCTATGATGCTCTGCTCGACGAGTATGAACCCTATGCAAAAACAAGCGAAGTCGCTGCTGTCCTGCACGCGTTGAAGGACGAGCTTGTGCCGCTGGTAGCCGAAATTTCCGAAAGCGGCAATCAACCAAAAACGGAGTTTCTAAAACGAAACTTTCCAATCCCCGCACAAGAGATATTCGGACGCGAAGCTTCTGCCAAAATTGGGTTCGATTACGAACGCGGTCGACTTGACCTAACTCATCATCCGTTCTGTACCGAATTGGGTCCAAACGATGTTCGAATCACGACCCGATACGACGATTCATTTTTTAATTCGGCGTTTTTTGGAATACTTCACGAAGCGGGCCATGGAATTTACGAACAGGGACTCCGCAGCGAATTCTATGGATTGCCACCGGGACATTATTGCAGCCTTGGAATTCACGAATCACAGTCTCGATTATGGGAAAACCTGGTTGGACGAGCCACCAGTTTTTGGACCTATTTTTATTCGCGAGCCCAGCAACTGTTCCCCACCGCGCTTGGCGACGTTAATAAAGATGAGTTCGTTGGGGCCATCAATCAAGTGTCTCCATCGTTAATCCGGGTCGAGGCCGATGAAGCAACCTACGACTTGCATATCATTATTCGTTTCCAGCTGGAACAAGCCGTCATCGACGGACAACTTGATACCGACGACTTGCCGACCGCGTGGAACGAAAAATATCAACAGTACCTGGGTGTCCAGCCAGATAATGATTCAGTGGGCGTGTTGCAAGACATCCATTGGAGCGCGGGTCTGATTGGTTACTTTCCGACCTACTCATTAGGTAATCTCTACGCGAGCCAGTTTATTGATGCGGCGAGCAGAGATTTAGGTAACCTTGATGAACTTTTTCAACACGGGGAATTTGAGCCGTTGAAAAAATGGCTCAACCGTGAGATCCATGAACGAGGAATGTGTTTCAATTCTCCGGAATTGGGGGAAAAAGTCACCGGCCAAGGCCTTTCCCATGAAGCGTTGATGGCTCATTTGCGAGCAAAACTCGAACCAATTTACGCGTTATGACGATCCTGAAACCTGGTCTGACAAGAATGACGATTATGAGGCCAATTCGCAAACGACTGTTGTTTTTCGTGGCATCGAGTTTGCTATAATCGCACAGTAGGAATCCAATTGCTCTCCACGCTATCCTGTCTGCCAACAATTTCCGTTGAAACTCTAGCGAACCATCATGGATATTCTCAATAAAAACTCTGCTGATCAAATGATTTTGGGAAATTGCGATTCCTGCGAAGGACTTGTTCGCATTCCCGTTAACGCAAATCCTAATGCGACGGTCAAATGCCCGCGATGCGGTGAGACTTTTATGTTGGGGGCGCTCCTGGACCAACTCGCACCGGCAGTGGAGTTTGTGGACCCACCCAAAAAAAGGTCGTGGTTCGCCGGCAAAGAACCCGCCCCAGAGCCCGTGTCAATCATGGATTTGAATTCAACTCAACCGGTCACTCGTAAACCGGGCGAAAAATTTGCTGTTTCACCCATTCTTAGCAAAGGGGCCAAACGCAAAAAACGGCGGCGAAGATCATCCCAAAGGGCCCAGACTCCACTGTCAATACCAAAAACCGGTAAACAGGGTGTTAGCCATAACAACGGCGAAGTTGATATTGCATCCGATGTCGAACCCTCGGTGATGATCGCTGAGAGAATAACGGAGGCGTGCAAAGAGTCGACAGCGGCTTCAGCTACCCCCGAGACTGTACGTCGAAGACAAACCCAATTGCCGCGAACGAAATCATCTCGGTCTGGATTGGAAATGACCAAAGTCATCCTGGGGGCGATGCTGGCGATTCCAGTTGCTCAAATGTTAATCTGGTGGTTTGCTGGAACCGATCCATTGGGAGTGGGGCCTGTCGTCGGAAAAGTAGCTCCTTTCATCGTGCCCACAGAATTTCGCGAAGAAACCGAGAGCGATCTCGACAAGATCTTTGACAACGATTTCTCGTCGGACAAAGGCGAAGCGTCAGAATAGGTTGTTATCACTGAAAGGGTCCAAGTTCAAAAGACGAAAACCTCCTCAACCGATGAATCTAACGCGAGCTTCTTCAAATCTCTCCACTCGATTCAGGATGACTAAATTAGCTAGTCCAATCCGGCTTGCTTGACGGATCGCTCAATGATGCGCTCCATCAATTCTGGGAAAAAAACGACAGCCTCAAGGCCCAAACCGGGCTCCTTGAACAAAGGGTTTGAGCTTCGGCTCGCCTCACCCCGCTTCCAACCGCCAAAAAACAAGTTCAGCTCGCCTCCGCTCCAAACAACGTTTGCTCGTTGCCCGCCTACGACATGGTAGAAATGCGGGCTCTTGCACTGTGTTCCGAAAAACTAAGAGCTTCGGAATCTGTCTCAGAGGTAAATCGCCGATTTGTAGCCCCCTCATTCGCCAGGCATTACGACCGTCACAATTGGCAAGGCTTACAAAAACGTCAGCTCGATCGGACATTTCTAAACCTCTGATCGAAAATTAGCACTTGTTTTTTCTACCGCGTGCTACGCTATCGCACGATTTACGCTTGGGCAGGCGCCAGGATCCGGTCGCACCAACCAAGTCATGCGCAACACGAAAACCGCGCCAAGTCGTGACTGATGGATCGGGTTAGACATGAATCGACATCTCCAAACTGACAGGCGTTGTTATCAACCTCGCGTCTTCGCGCTCAGACTGGCATGTGTTTGTATGCTGTTGTCAGTTTTTGCTTTCCAAACCGGTTGCGCGTGTCGTTTGCCCGCGATCGATCCCACCGGCAATCGAGTATTTTTGCCTCGACCTTATTCCACTTCGATTGCTGTAAATCCGTTGCGTGCCCCGCAACCCCCTGCGGTCGTTTCCTTTCAAGATTCGCAACCGGTGGTAGGTGTAGCCCCATCCGTCGGTTCAAGCTCGGTTCCAATTCCGGCGGCTTTTCAACATCCGCCGGATCCTCCGCCGTGCAATCAGCCTTTCGTCAACAACTGCGGCAAGAAACACATTATCCCGTATGCGAAAAAACCGCATTCGAACGCGGGACGCGGACAGATCATCTCCACGCCGCATCGAATTGTTGCACCGGTCGGCAGTGAGGTCGTTGTTCTTTCAGGAATCTGCGGAGGTGATGGTCGTTTCGCTCTGAACCAACCGCTCGAATGGATACTATCGAATGACAGTGTTGGGCAGTTCATCGAAGTCGGTGGAACCCAACATAGCACTTTTAACCGACTTGTCTCGCCAACCGCCAAAAAAATTGATGGCCAGTACGCTCACGGTCGTACGGGACTTAAAGAGCGACTGGTAACTCGTGGAACACCGACTCCGGCCGACGACATTACGCTCCTTAAAGGTCAGACCTTTGTCAGCGTTGCCTCGGCGTCGCCTGGCACCAGTTACGTGACCAGCGTTGCGCCCAAAGCGGCGGGATGGGATAAACGTCGAACGACGACGTTAATTCATTGGGTCGACGGAAACTGGTCGATCCCCGTACCAACCTCCGCAACTGCCGGTACCGTGCATCCGATGGTTACCCAAGTCACCAGTGCGACGGGTGACGGAGGCGTGCCAGACTGGAAAGTTCGTTACACCATTGTCGGCGGTGCTCCGGCAGAATTCGTACCAACCGGATCTCAAACGGCCGAAGCCGTCACGACCGCCGATGGTCTCGCCGTGGTACAGCTCAGACAATCCGCCGGGCAATTCGCTCCAGGCACAACGCAGGTTCGGGTCGACGTGATCAGGCCCAAACAATTCGGTGAACCTGAACTGGTAGTCGAAAGCGGCGTAACCACTGTGACTTGGAGTGCGCCGCAATTAAATTTAAGAGTGAACGGTCCCGTTCAAGCAAGTGTTGACCAGCCATTCAACTATCGGATCCTGGTCTCCAATCCTGGTGACCAGGTTGCACGAGACGTTACGGTTTCAACCAGTGACCTCAGTCAAGACGTTGAATTCATTTCCAGCGCGCCGAAACCGACAGAATACGGCAACACTTACCAATGGCAACTGGGAGACATCGCTCCGGGGGATCAAGCCAAGATCATTGATGTGCAACTCAAGTCCTCCAGGCCGGGTAATGTCGGATTGTGCTTTGACGTTGCCAGCCAGACAGACGGGCTGCAAACGCAAGCTTGTGCCCAAACCGAAATCGCTGCGATTTGTATCGGACTGGAAATCGAAGGTCCGACCGAAGCAAAAGTCGGAGAGGAAGTCGATTTCAATTTTATCATTGTTAACCAATGCAACGAATCCCTTCGAAACCTGGAGTTTGTCGTCAACTACGATCCTGGGCTTTCCGCGACCGGTCTGGGCAATCCAATTCGGTACAAGATCGACTCCATTGGATTCGGGCAACGAGAACAAGTTCCCTTAACATTCAAGGTTCTTGAGGCGGGTCGAAAATGTTTTGAGCTTTCAATCACCGCCGACGATGGAAAATCAGCGCAATCTCGAACCTGTATTACCGCCACACCAAGTTTGCCTGGCGACGAAGAGCCGGATGCTGCTCAATTAGAAGCGATCGGCATCGCGGTCAGCGGACAACAACGAATTGAAGACGGCCGCACGACGCTGACGAGTACCGTTTTGCGGAACAACACCAGACAACCGATTAGCGGCATTATTTTGACGAACCGTTATTCGCCATCACTCAATCCAATCCAAGTCACCAAATCCTACATCCAGCGTTGGATTGGCGAAGACTTGGCCTTCGAGATCGGAACACTGAATCCGGGCGAAGAAGCTCTGGTTGAAGTTGAATATGAGGCGCTGCAACCAGACGCAAACGCATTTTCGGAAATGACCGTAGTCACAACTAACGAAGCCCAGTCGAATATCGGACGACTCGATATCCGAATCGAACCGGCAGGTACACTTGGCCCTCAAGAAGGTGGGATTGGAATTCCGGGCGATCGAGATCAGGGTGGTCAATTACCGGAAGGCGGTCAGGTGCCGAGAGAGCCGAATGGAAGAATTCCTAATGACCTTAATTCAGGCCAACCCTCACCGACACCGGGTGATCGAATTGGCATTCCGCCCGAAGGTGCTTCTCAAGGCGGTCTGCAAATTGACGTTCAAGCGCTCGACAAGACGGTTCGCGTAGGTGACAACGCTCGTATTCAATTCACGGTACGCAACATGCGAAACACAACCGACGAGGATATTGACGTCACCATGTTGATTCCACCCAGTCTGCAACTTGTCGATTACGATGATTCTCGATGGCGATTGGCAATCAAAGACCCTGGAGGGGATCCGACCAAAATCAGGTTTGAACGACGTAACCAAATGCGGCCAGATGGCGTCGATCCAATTACCTTTATCGCAATTGTGAAAGCCATTCAAACGGGAACCGCAACATTTGAAGTTCAAGCCACCAGTCGAAACACGGTTGGAACCGTTTCCAATTCCGATACAGTTTTTGTGCAATAGTCGAAAAAGTGCAGCAACCATTGTCTCAATTGTTTGTTCGTCACTTGATGTCGCCTGCAATTGGGACAATTGCAACTACACTGTCATCGCAACGAGCGGGCTACAATATAGACATCTCCATTAACTTCTCGAACGGATTGAGTTACAAACGGTTGGGCGTCGTTTCATAAATCGAATCCTTGCCCTGCGACGGGTGACATCGCATTTTGACCGGCGGCAACAATTGTCTCAATTGTTGTGCGTCACTTCATGCTGCTCTGCAATTGGGACAATTGCAACTATACTGTCATCGCATCGAGCGGGCCACGATATAGACATCTCCTTCAACTTCCCGAACGGATTGAGTTACAAACGGCTTGGCGTCTTTCAATGAATCGAATCCTTGCCCTGCGACGGGTGACATCGCGTTGTGACCGCCGAGTAGGATTGGGCCAATGAACGAATGAACTTCGTCGATTTGCCCAAGTTGTAACAGCGAACCCAGCAATTCCCCTCCCCCTTCAACCAGGACGTTGGTCATCCCGCGGTTAGACAAATCACGGATCAATTCGATCAGTCGATCATTGCGAACGGATGACGTTCCTCGCCACAACTCACACCCGGCGTTTTGAAGTCTCTCGCATCGTTTGCAATCCGCTTCGGGGCCAACTGCAACCAGAACCGGTGCCGCTGCGACGGTTTTTACCAGTTTGGATTCGAGGCTTAGACTCGCCGAAGAGTCCAACACAATTCTGGTCGCCGTTCGTGGCCCGGGAGGACGAGCGGTCAGCAGCGGGTCGTCTTTTTCGGCCGATTGTGAACCAATCATAATTGCGTCCACTCGGCCCCGCAGTTGATGCACAATCTCCCGTGAGCTCGCATTCGATATCCACTGACTTTCGCCTGTCGCAGTAGCAATCTTTCCGTCGAGGGTCATGGCCCATTTGGCAACCATCCAAGGCAGGTTGTGCTTCACTCGTTTAACATAGGGTCGAATCAATTCATTTGCCTGATCAATGCAGACTTCAGTCGTCACATCGATGCCGCCAGCAACCAGTTTTTCAATGCCTTGTCCATCGACTTGGTCGAACGGATCTCCAGCACCGATGACGACGCGAGCAACCTGAGCCTTGATGAGCGCGTCGGCGCATGGAGGAGTTTTCCCCGAATGAGCACATGGCTCAAGCGTTACATAAACGGTGGCACCGTTTGCGTCTTCCCCGGCCTCGTGCAAAGCTTTTATTTCCGCATGTGGCTCACCGAATTTTTCGTGAAAGCCCTGCCCCACGACTTGACCGTGGTCATTATCCGGGCGCACGATAACGCAACCGACCATTGGATTAGGTTCGACAAATCCATGACCTTTCTGAGCAAGACGGAGAGCTTCTGACATCCAGAACTCGTCAGTCTGACACTTGGTCGTCTGTTCCATCACCAGCTACCGAACTCCTACTCGAGACCATCAATGCGACCATTGGAATCAGAAAAACTTTCGACACTTGCACCGACTCGGTCCAACATTGAAACGTACAGATTGGTCAAAGGAGTACCGGGACGCACACGCAGATGCTGATTACCGCG
This sequence comes from Planctomycetaceae bacterium, assembly GCA_024638965.1. Taxonomy (GTDB): domain Bacteria; phylum Planctomycetota; class Planctomycetia; order Pirellulales; family Pirellulaceae; genus Mariniblastus. The sequence continues at coordinate 3,449 of JAHEJI010000114.1, read as the reverse complement.
AACCGTTCCCCCGCCCTTGCCAAACAAAGCGATCGGAAGATTTTCGTGATGATGTGCGTTTCCGTCAGCGATCCCGCTGCCATACAGGATCATGCAGTTGTCGAGTAAAGTACCATCGCCTTCCTGGACCTGGCTAAGTTTTGTCAGCAGTTGATGAAACAGGGAGACATGGTATTCGTTGATCTTACTGATCTTCTCTTGCTTGGCGAGCACGTTGCCATGATGAGACAGATTGTGATGTCCATCAGAGATACCGAGGTTGCGGTAACTTCGATTGCTTCCAGCGTTTGTGTACATAAACGAAATCACTCGCGTCAAATCCGTTTGGAAGGCGAGTGTCATCATGTCAAACAGCAGCTTGACGTGTTCTTCGTAAGACGCAGGGACACCTTCGGGGCGCGGAAAATCGGGAACGTCAACTTCGGGCACTTCCAACCGATCGGTTGAATTCAGTCTTCGTTCAATCTCGCGAACGGCGTAAAGGTACTCGTCAAGTTTTCGTTGGTCACTGTTGCCGAGTTGCCGGTTGAGGGCTTTCGCATCTTCACGTACGAAATCGAGAATGCTTTTGCGCCGCCTTTCACGTTTGGCCAATGCTTGTTGGTTTTCAGTTTCGTTCGTCGATCCGAACAAACGCTCAAAAACGGCAGCCGGATCAATCTCTTTCGCCAATGGAGACGTTTCGGTTCGCCAGGAAATGTTCGAAGTATAAAGACAGCTATAGCCCGTATCACAACGACCAGCCGGAGCACTCGCTTCTGTTCCGAGTTCGAGCGAAGGCAGCCTGGTGAGATGACCAATCTTCTCGGCAGCGACTTGATCAACCGATTTTCCGTTTCGAATATTGGAGCCGAAAGTCTTCTTGGGATGAGCGCCGGTCAAAAATGCCGCAACGCTTCGCGCGTGGTCGCCACCGCCATCGCCCAATGCTTTGGCACCGTGCAACGACAAACCGCTAAGAACGGTCATCTGGTCTTGAAACTCGGCGACAGGTTTAAGAATCTTCGGCACTTCAAGGCTGGTATCCGGACCGGCTGGTTTCCAGTCGGGCATGTGCATGCCGTTAGGGACGTATAAAAACGCCATCCGAACCGGCGCTGTTGGTGCCGCTGGACGAAGCCCCGCGATCAGCGGTGAAGGGGTGGCCATCGCCTCCAGCCAAGGAAGCGCCATCGCCGTCCCGAAACCCCGTAACAATGTCCTTCGAGATAATTTGGGTTCACTCATCAGGTGATTCTCGCTCGGTTAGCAGTTGGCCGCGCCGTTGACGAAATGGCTCGCTCTCACATATCGCTAGTACAAATTCCGAGATTCGGTAGTCGCTCGATGCGGCTCTCTCAAGTATTTTATCGACCGTGCATTCATCGTAGTACTCCAGGCCTCGCCCAAGTGCGTAAATCAGCAGCTTTTCCGCAAAACAACGAAGAAATTGATCCCGCATTTCGTTTCCAACCAGCTTTTGCAGACCGTTCGCCCCTGTAAAGACCGTGCCATCCGGCAATTCGCCGCTGGCGTCGATCGGCAGATCCTCGTCCTTCTCCCGCCAGCGACCGACCGCATCGTAATTCTCCAAGGAAAAACCGAGGGCGTCCATTGTTAAATGACAAGTGGCACATTCTGGGTTCTTGCGATGTTGCTCCATTCGCTCTCGAAGCGTTCCGGTCAGTTCCGATTGATCTTCCAAGGCCATCACATCAGGAGCTGGATTGCTCGGCTCTGCTCCCAATAGGTTCTCCAGAATCCACTTGCCCCGTTTAACGGGACTGGTTCGGTTCGGGTTTGAGGTCAGCGTCAGAATGCTCGCCTGAGTCAACAAACCGCCACGACGTTGTCCGTCCAGTTCGACTTGACGGAACTGGTTTCCGGTTACTGAATCGATTTGGTAGTGCTTGGCTAATCGCTCGTTTAGAAAAGTGTATTTGGAGCCCAAGAGTTCAAAAATGCTTGCGTCACGTTTCAGGAGGTCCGCGAATAGCAATTTTGTTTCTTGAGCCATGTCGTCTCGCATGTCGCCATCAATACCGGGAAACAATTCGGGATCGGGTTGAAAGTCAGTCAGTGCTCGCAACTGCAACCACTGGGCCGCAAAATTTTCGACTAAAGAATTTGAGCGAGGATCGGCCAGCATCCGTATGATCTGTTGCCGATAGACTTCCGGCACTAACAGCTTGTCACTGCGTGCAAGGTCAAATAGCTCAGCGTCGGGCATCGTACTCCATAAGAAATAGGAAAGCGAAGTGCCCAATTCGTAAGGATTCAGGTCTCGGGTACGATTTTCCTGCGTTGGCTGTTCAATTTTGAACAGAAAATGGGGGGAAACCAATATTGCCTGTAATGCAAATCCGATGGCCCCTTCGAAGGAATCGTTTTCATCCCGCGATTGCTGATACATCGATAACAATCTTTGCAATTCGGGTTTTGTAACGGGCCGGCGAAAAGCACGACCTGCAAAACGACGAAGAATTTTTTTAGCGGCTTCAATTTGTGCTTGTTCCTCTTGGCCGTGTTGAACAAAAAATATTTGCTCGTGTATTTTCGTGAGATTGAGCGGGCCTTCGATCCACACGCGATTGACGTAAAGATTACGATCGGCTTTTGCATCGCGGTTGTAATAGTCGTTGACAAAAGCCAGACCGATCGTGTGATTGCCCTTGGCGACGTCGACTCGCAACTCATATTCACCGGGTTCATCCATCGTTGCAGGCACGTCCTTCGTGGTCTTCTCCTTACCATCGATCACGAAAGCCAGCCGAGCTGGTTCATCGCCCGCTTGATCGCCAAATGCTCGTACGCGAATCAAATATTCACCAGTCTCAGGAAATTCGAGTTTTTTCTTGATCACATCTGTCGTGAACATCGCATGCGATCCATTTCCCAGCGAAGACGAACGCCCACGTTGGAACGTAGTGCCAGCTATTGATTGTTTAAGTCGCGGATAGGCTGGATCGCGAATTGCCTGTCCCGTAATTTGTTCCGCGGCTTCCAGGTATTTTTCCATTAAGATGGGAGGCAGTGATAGCACATCCGCGACATTGTCAAAACCGTAACCCACATCGTCGCCAGGAAAACTGTCCGCTGGTTGATAACTGATGCCGATGAGATCGCGTATCGTATTTTGATATTAGATTCGATTGAGTCGCCGAATCGTAACGTGCCCTGGATTAATGATCGTACAGTCAATCGAATCGAAGAGTTGATCGAGCCAACTCAACAACTGCTGCCTGTCCGTAGCTGGCAACGGTTCAGCGTCTTCAGGGGGCATATCACCATCGGTCACTCGTCGAAGGACTTTCTTCCATTTGGAAGATGCTTGCAAAAGCTGATCGAGCGTATCGTATCGTTCAAAATCAAGCTCCGCTTCAGCGTTATTTCCCCAGTGACAGTCGCCGCAATTCTGTTTTAGAGTCGGCTTTATTTTGTCCAGGAAGTCGCGCTGTACACTTCGAAAC
>JAHEJI010000113.1 GCA_024638965.1 Planctomycetaceae bacterium | reverse complement strand
TCAAAGCGGGACGCAGCTACTGCACCGACGGTTTGAGTCACATTGTCGATTTTTCGGTTAACGGTTTGGGCGTCGGCGAAAAAGCGGCTGAGGATACACAGCCGAGCCGTCTGGACCTTGTTGGTGCGCACGCGGTCAACATCAAGTTTGAAGCCGCGGCATTGTTGCAAGAAAACCCTACCCGCGCAACGGAGGCGATCCGCAAACGGCGGTTGGACGAAAAACCCTACTGGCATGTCGAGCGATGTCGTATCGGAGATTCCCGCGAAGTCCCGGTTGAGTTGATTGTTAACGGCGAAGTCGCAAAACGGGAGACTTTGTTGGCGGACGGTAGTTTTAGTTCCTTTGAAATAAGTGTTGACATCGAGAAGTCATCCTGGATCGCAGTGAGAATTCTTCCCTCTTGCCATACCAACCCGATTTACGTTCACGTCGACGATCAACCGATTCGCACGAATAAGAAAAGTGCTCATTGGTGCGCCGAGGCAGTGAAAACTTGCTGGAATTCCAAAAAGAATCAAATCCGCAAAACAGAACGTGAGGCCGCCAAAGCTGCCTACGATGAAGCGGAAAAACGTTATCTAAAGATTGCTCAAGCCTCGAAGTGAAACGATTATCTTTGTAGTTGAAGTCGTGAGACGGTCCTCAACCTCAACGTAACGCCGATCGACGCCCGTTAATTCTTGCCAGACTGATCGTAGACTGCTTGCAGGAGTGAATCGACGTCTTTGAATTCCTTCTTGCTGCTGATGGGAACTTCGAGTAACTGTCGGGCTTCGCTTTCGCCGTGCCCGAGCGCCAACAAAATCTGGTAGGTCTCGTCGATGACGTTGCGTTCGATTTCGAATTCCGAATCCTCGTCTGCTGGAACCATCAAAGCAAACTTGGCCATCTTGCGACGAAGCGTTGCGGCGACTTTTTCGGCGGTTGAAGGGCCGATGCCTGGGAGCGTGGAAATTGTCTTGATGTCCTGTTGCTCAATGGCACGAGCGATATCCTGAACCGGACGAACCATTGCCCGCAGCGCTTTCTTGACACCGATTTTGTCAACCGAACAAAACAGTTCGAAAAACTCGCGTTCGATCACACTGGCAAATCCAATTAGCCGTGGCGTCATGCGACCGCCCTTTTGGACGTTCCCGTCAATATAATGAATCGTGTACAGGCTGATCCGTTCACCTAATTTCATCTGCAAATGACGGCGGGTGAAGTCAGGAATCAAAACTTCGTACTCAAATGGATCCACCTCAAGCGTGGCAATTTCGTCCGAAAGCTGAAGCAGCTTGCCGGTTAACTTGGTGATCATGATGCACTTGCCAGGTCGAAGTTATCTAGTTGTTCGGATAGGTAGTAGTGACAAATTGCGATCGCCAAAGCGTCGGCCACGTCAGGCGGATCCGGTGGCTGGACCAGGTGCAGTTGCCTGGCGACTGCGAGTTGAACTTGTGGCTTTGGTGCCCGGCCATTTCCGGTCAGGACTTTTTTGACTTGTGTGGCGGCGTAACTTGAAATGGTCAAATTTTCGTTGGCGACCGCCAGGCAAATCGCTCCCCGAGCGTGACCCATAATAATGGCGGTCTTGGGACGTTCGTAGTGGCTGTACAATTCTTCAAGACCTACTACGTTCGGTTTCAATGATCGAATGACGTCAACAATTCCGTCATGAATACTGACAAGTCGGCTACCGAGATCATCGGACCGGTTACTTCGGATGACACCAGCTTCGACAAGGGAAAGACGTCCTTTGTCAATCGCCAACACTCCGTAACCGGTGACATTCAGCCCAGGGTCGATTCCGAGTATGCGTGTCTCCGGTGATTGGTTTCGAGATGAATCTGCCATGGTGAGTCCTTTCCGCCAATGTAATGCAATGCAACTGAACGTCGGTGCGACCCGTTTACGTTCGGATTAAAAGCGCGACGCATTGTGCCATCATGGCTTCCTGTTTTCCGACGGCACCGACGCCTTCACCTGTTTTTGCTTTTATTCCAACCCGGTCCGATTCGATGCCCAAAATTGCCGCAATCCGGCTTGCAATTTCTTTTTTGTATGGCGACAGTTTCGGCTGTTGGGCAAAAACGATGCAGTCGAGATTGACTATTTGATACCCGGCATCCATGACCAAAGTCAATGCGGCAGTCAACATTTGTGCCGAATCTCGATTCTTGTTGGCCGCATCGTCGTCTGGAAACAGTTCGCCAATGTCACCCCTCGCCGCAGCTCCCAGGATCGCATCGGTGATTGCATGGAGCAGGACATCAGCATCGCTGTGTCCGTCCAACGAATACTTGAAGGGAATTTCGATTCCACCCAGTCTCAACGGACCGCCTGCGATCAAGCGGTGGGTATCATGTCCAATTCCAATTCTTAAAGCGGTCGGAGACAACAAAAGCCTTTCGATTGCTGAATTGTCGAAAAGACTAATCTAGTCCAAATCCGTGTTCACTTCACCACCGTTAATGCTGCCAACGGCGCTCCAGATTTCGAGGTCAATGGTTTCGACCACGAAATGCACCGAACCGTCTGCAAATCCCATGTTTACACCTTGGATATGCTGGCTGCCATAACTTAGCTCTTTGTCGTTCATGGGCGACTCGGGCACCTTGATCGAATTGATGGGACAGGCCGTTGAACCCAGGCACTCAGAAACGTCTGCCGAGTTAAAACTGCCAATTTCGGTGTACGTGCCTAGTTCGCGGGAACCGATATACCAATGGTCAACCTTTTGAATGTTCCCCGTATAGTCCACATCAAACAAATCTTGGTCCGGTAGCGACTCGCCTACCAACACCGTATTGGATAATCCATCGATCACCGCGGCGAGCGGCGTATTGCTGTTCATAAAGAAGATGCCATCGGATTTGGGAAGGTCTTCAAACGCTGGCATACCACACCAGGGTTTGTCCCCCGACTCCCGGTTATTCAAACCGCTGGCACAGGCTAAGTAACTACAGGGAACGCGTTGGGAGTCGGTAAGCGGATCAAATTGAGACTTTTCAAGTATTGACGACGGGCACTGAAAAATTTCCAGGAACACGCCAAGCGCTTCAATATTCCCAGGCGGTGCACCGGTGAAGGACGTCCAGCCCTGTTCGACGTCAACGGTATCGTAAAGCGGACCTTGTTCGATATACGGTAGCAAAAATCCAGACCACATCGTCTGCGCCGGGTGTGAATAACCTGGTGGAAAGTACTGAAACGCACTCTCGAAATTCATCATGGCCAACGATTGCTGTTTCACCTGGTTCGCGCATTTGATGCGTCTGGCTGATTCACGAACCATTTGCACGGCAGGCAACAGCAGACCAATCAGGATTCCGATGATGGCGATGACGACAAGCAGTTCGACAAGCGTGAACGCACGTCGACTGTATATGGCAGGATAGCGCGACATATTTGCCCCTCTCAAGAACAACAAATCCGTACGGCAGAATCGAGGCGTTGGAAGCAGTGGCTTAGGGGCAATTGTAAGCGAAAATTACCAGGAATTCGACGGTCAAAATCATTGCTAATCGGGCTTGGAGGTCTGGGTTGAGCCTGTTTGATTCGATCGAACCGATTTATAATCCCCCGATGGCAATCATCGAAATCGAAAAACTAACCAAGTCTTACCGTGTCTACCAAAAAAAAGAGGGGCTCATTGCCTCGATCGGTGGACTTTTTCACAGAGAATTCCGAGAAGTAAAAGCGGTTCAGTCAATTGACCTGACAGTCGAGGAAGGTGAGTTCGTCGCTTTTTTGGGCCCCAACGGCGCCGGCAAAACAACGACGCTTAAGCTTCTCTCCGGTGTGATTAATCCGGATTCCGGGTCTTGTCATGTTATGGGTCATGTGCCATGGGAACGAGAGAATGAATATCGACGTCGATTTGCCCTTGTGATGGGGCAAAAGAACCAGCTGTGGTGGGACTTGCCTGCGCTGGAGTCGTTTCGTTTGCATCAGCATATTTATGCAATTGAACTGGGTCAGTTTAATCGAACCCTCGATGAGCTGACAGAAATGCTGGACGTTAGTCATCTCTTAGGCCAACCTGTCCGCGAATTGTCATTGGGCGAACGCATGAAAATGGAACTCATCGCGGCACTCCTTCATTCACCCGATGTGCTGTTCCTCGACGAACCAACAATTGGTCTTGATGTTATCGCTCAACACAAAATCCAACAGTTCCTCAAGGCCTATCAAGAAGAACGCAAAAACACGATCATCCTGACCAGCCACTACATGAAAGACATTGCGGCACTCTGTCAGCGAGTCGTGATTATTGCCAACGGCTCGATTTATCACGATGGTTCCCTCGCGGATATTGTCGACAAATTCAGCAGCGAGAAGATTGTTACACTGCAACTCTCAGATGAAGCTTCATTGACGGGGCTGAAGGACTTGCCAAACATATTGGAGGTTCAACCACCGAGAATCAAGTTTATGGTCGAACGCGAGGAAGTTGGCCAAACGTTGAGTGAAATTCTTAGCCAACACTGCGTTGATGATGTCGTCGTCGAAGACCCGCCTTTGGAAGAAGTGATCGCCAGCGCGTTTTCCGAAGCTCAGCGATCCCGGGAAAAAGAAACATCAACTCCAGAGCAGGTGCGTTAACGATGGTGCATACTCGCGTAATGACCTGGTGGACGTTTTTTCTGATCTCGATAAACGAGCGGCTCGTGTACCGCGGCGATTTCATGCTCGGTACGCTGATGCGTTTTCTCCCAACATTGACCCAGATCTTTTTGTGGTGGGCAATTTACGATGCTATTTCGACTGAGGGTACTGCCAATTCGGCAGCGGGCCCGGATGGCGATATTGCTGGCTTTCGATTCGGTGATATGGTGGCGTATTACTTAATGGTGATCATCAGCCGGGCATTTTCCAGCATGCCGGGATTGACGTCTGGAATCGCAAACCAGGTTCGCGACGGCGAAATCAAGAAATTTTTAATCCAACCTGTTGATATGATCGGCTGCCTGTTGATGCAGCGAATAGCGCACAAGCTGGTTTATTATCTTATCGCAGCATTGCCGTTCGCTCTCGTGTTCTGGCTCTGCCGGGACTTTTTTTACGACGGCTGGCCGCCTGGCGATGTTTTGGTTGTCTTTTTCGCATCTTTGATCCTGGCGTTTCTGTTGGGATTCTTTCTTGAATGTTGTATTGGTCTGATGTCGTTTTGGTTTCTTGAAGTTACATCCCTTATGTTCATCTATATGTTAATGAACTTTTTGCTTTCAGGGCACATGTTTCCACTTGACCTCTTGCCCGAAAGTCCTGTGAATATTCGCATTTGGGTCGAGTTGACGCCCCTGAAATACCTGGCCTATTTCCCGGCTGCCGTATTTCTGGGGAAAATCCGGGGGGCAGAAATGTACCAGGGATTGGCGATCGAAGTGGCCTGGGTTGTGTTCTTCATCGTCCTGTCACGGATCTTGTGGTGGCGTGGTGTAAAGCGGTACAGCGGTTTTGGTGGGTAGGAAAAGCAAATGCAGCCTTCGTACGGAAAAGTCTTTTTGACCTTCGCACGCAACTCGTTGATTCGAGACATGTCGTTTCGAACCAACTTTATTATGCAATGCCTTTCTTCAATCGCCTGGGCAGGGATGAATTTTGCGTTGTTTAAAATTATCTACCAGTTCACCGATGCGATCGGTCGGGAAAGCGGTTGGAAAGAGAACGAGTTCTTTGTTTTTTTGGGAACGATCTGGATTGTCAACAGCTTGATCCAGACTTTTTTTATGGCCAACGCACAGGAATTCAGTGAACTGATTAGAACGGGGAAGCTGGATTTTGCTTTGCTCAAACCGATCGACACTCAATTCCTTATTTCGTTTCCACGTGTGAACTGGTCACAAGTTCCCAACGGATTATTGGGCCTTGGGCTGGTTATTGTTTCTGTTCGTCAGTTGCAACTCGACCCGTCCAAAGAACTTTTTTTTTCTGTGGGCATGGTGATCATCTATTTGATCTTCGTGATTTGTGGCGCTTTCGTGATGTATAGTGTGATGATTATCTTAGCCTCCACCAGTATCTGGTTGGGGCGGAACCAGAATTTATATAACTTCTGGTTTTACATCACGAATTTCTATCGTTATCCAATGGAGATCTATCAGCGCAACGGGATTGGCTGGGCATTGTGGGGAACGTTTACATTTGTCGTGCCGATTCTGGTCGTCTCCAACATCCCTGCTCGCGTGCTGGCGCAACCGCTCGGCACTCCGTTTAAGACCTGGGAACTGGGATTGGCGGCCTACGCGGTGATCGCTGCGATTGGCAGTCTGTTTATCAGCCGGTCGATATTCAAATTGGCTCTCAAAAGTTATCGCAGCGCCAGCAGCTAGCTTGATGTAGCCGTGGCAAGACTACGAGCCATCTTTCCTGCGATTGGCTGAATCTTGTATCTTTTTATTCTCAGCTTGTGAAAAGAAACGGAGTCTTTTTAGCATGTCAAACCGAAATCCCGGTCCAAAGTCCTTACTTGGCTTGCGATCATTGCAAAGGTTTCGCAATGCCCCCATGTCCTACTTGACTGAATTGGCCAACGAATACGGCGATATCGCTTTCTTTAGCTTGGGACCCATTCAAGCGGCGTTGGTGAATAGCCCGGCGTTGGTACGCGAAATCCTGGTTCACCAGATAGATGACTTTCCCAAAGTCGGACAACAGCGCAAAGTAATCCGCAGCATCGATGGCAACAGTCTCTTCGTGAAAACGGGTCGCGAATGGTTGGCCGATCGCCGAGTCGTTCAGGCCATGTTTCATCCAAGCCGGGTCAGCGAATATGTTGATAAAATGGTCGCTCTCGTGAATCGCAGAACTACGTCCTGGGTCGACGATTCGGTGTTGAATTTTGAAGACGAGATGATCGAGCTATCGATCATGATCATGGGCCGCGTCTTTTTTGATACGGACCTGGACGCACGGGCTGAAGTACTCCGGGCCGCCGTCTACGAGCGATCGAAGTTATTCATGAAAGAGATGAGAGCGCTGGTTCCAATCCCGGACTCGTGGCCGCTTCCCTCCAAGCGGAAAAAAAAGTGGCTGATCAAGATGATGGATGACTTGATCTATGGAATTATTGATCGCAAACGGGCGGAGGGATTAGTAGGTAACGATCTGATCACGAGTCTTTTGAGAACGGTCGAAAACACGCATGAGGGAAATCACCAGGTTCGCGATCACGCCAATATGATGTTTCAGGCAGGCGCAGACGATGTTTCTACGGCTTTGGTCTGGTTGTTTTACCTCATTGCCGGGCACCCCGAGGCCCAAGAGAAAATCAGGAATGAAATTGATCGCACGGTCGGTTCGCGGGATCTAAAGGTGGCGGATCTGCCGAAATTTGAGTTCCTGGATTGGGTTGTGAAAGAATCACTGCGACTCTATCCGGCGACTTGGTTGTTCACGGCTCGCAAAGCCAAGCAAGATGTCCGAGTCGGAAACCACGTTATCGAACATCGGACATGGGTGTTTGTTTCGCCATACGTGACTCAACGGGATTCGCGCTTTTTTGAGCAACCAGAGGAGTTCATTCCAGAACGATTTAGCCCAGTTTCGGGGAAACCATTTCACAAACATGCTTATTTTCCGTTTGGGATGGGTCCCAGGGCATGTGCGGCCAGCAATTTGGCGATGATGAAATTGGCTTTGTTGGCGGCGACCGTTTTGCAGCGATTTCAACTCGAGCTTGAACCGGGACAAGAGAAGATTGAGCCCGAGCCTTTGGTTACGGTGCGGCCAAAAACGGGCGTACAAATTCGCCTCCGAAGAAAGGCCGTGTCGCGCGTTCGAGCCGCCTAATTGTGTTTAAGTGTCGACTTGGAAAGTTCCGCCCAAATCACCTGAGTCACGAGTTTCCTCGCTCGCTTTGATCCGAATGTGCGGATTCCGAAGAGTCAAATTCGATGCGACCGGTCGGAGACTCACCTTAGGGGCGAAAGATTGCCGAAAACTAACGGCAGACATCGCGGCGGACTTGAATCACAAAAACCGGCTTTTAAAATCAAAATTAGCCGGTAATACTCGAACGGTTCCCGAAAGAGCTCTTAATTTCCACAATTTTCACAGCTGCAGACAATCAAAAGCGGATGGTAAGTTCAGCGTCGGATTATACTTGGATTAAGGGCCGTTTTGGATTCGAATTCCGATAAAGACCCGTCTTGTCGTTAATCTCGATCCTGAGACGTTGATTACACCTCGATTTTTGTCGGCGAACGACCCTTACCCTCTAATGTTCGGCAAAGCCAACTTACGGAGCCAATACCTTATGGCCAACTTAATCCCATTGGAACAAGCGGCAGCTATGCTTGGCATGACGGTTGAGCAGCTAACCGAGTTGCGTTCCAACAACGAAGTTTTTGGGTATCGCGACGGAGCGAGCTGGAAGTTCAAGAGGACCGAGTTGGAACGAGTTGCCGCAGATCTGGGTATTGAACTGAATTTAGGTGGTGTCGGCGCTACTGGTGAAAAAATCGTTGACAAACCGGCTGTGACTCATCACAGTGATGAACTCGACTTCGACTTAGCAGATGGAAGCAAAATGACCGACGAAAAATCGATTCCCGATGATGAATCCTCTGCGGATTATGTCTCTGACGAATCCTCCGACAATCTCATTCAAGACGATTCCTCGTCCGAGATTTTCTCGAGACCGCTGAGTGCAGGAAGCGAATCGGGTGACAGTGAAATTGATTTGTCGGCCAGTGACGACAGTTTCAAGATCGAAGACAGTAGCGACAGCCTGAAGTTACATGGAAGCGGCAGCGACGTTATCGGTTCAGAAGAAGACGATGACCTTTCGTTTGGCAGCAGTAGCTTGAGCTTGGCAGCTGAAAGCAGCAAGAAACTTACCGGCGATTCGGGCGATTTGCTTGACGACGATGAAAGTGGCAAAGACAGCCCTTCCGACACCGGCAAGATGGCAGGTGAAGAAGATTTGTTATTGGCTGAAGACGATTTGTTCTCCGACGAACTGGAGATCGGTGAGAGCGAATCATTTGAAGACAGTGCCGAATTGAGCAGTGACTTTGAAGATTCCGATTTGGTGATGGAAGACAGTGACTCAAGCACTGAAATTGCTCTGGAAGCAAACGATAGCGGGATCAACTTGAGCCCGAATGAAAGTGGCATTTTGCTGGACGAAGAACCGCTCGAACTAGGCGGCTCGGATATCGACTCATTGGAGTTACCCGAAGACGATGATGACATCATTATGCTTGACGATCCGGCTGACCCCGAACAAGCAACTTTGATGCAAGAAGATGACTTTAACCTGACTCCGTTAGAAGAAGCGATCGACGATGAGTCGAGCGGGTCGCAAGTGATTGCTCTGGAAGACTCTGAAATTTACACCGATGAATCATCCGCCACGGTTTTGGCCGAAGGCTCTGAACTGGGTGAGCAACCAGCCATGTTGGATGACACCATGGGCATGGAGGGAGACGCTTACGGGGTCGGTCTGGCGCCGGTTGGGATCTCGGGAGTTAGCGCAGCAGGCCCAGCCGCTTTACCGGAAGCACCCTACTCGGTCTATCAGGTCATCAGTCTCGGGCTCGTGGCGGCTCTGTTGTGTGTCGGAGGCATGATTGGCTACGATTTGGCCCGAAATTTGTGGATGTCAGAAGATCAGATTGTCAGCAGTGGGGTTTTGAAGTTCTTCCTTGATATGGTTGGAATGGGCTAAGACGCAGCCGACTCCAACTAAAATGACTTAACAGTTCGAAAGCAATCTTGTTCAGCAGGGTTGCTTTTTTTGTTATGGGTCCTGCTGAGAGTTGTTCAACTTTGGTGACAACGCTACGATGACCAATTCCCCAGGTACCGGAATCGAAGATGTCCACGTTAGCAGGTTTTACAAGTGAGCTGATTGACTATGCGGGTCTGTTTCCGCCGGCAGGCTTGGAAATGCCAGTCGTGGTCAAGAACTATGCGGAATACCTGAATGGTCCAAAACGGGACATGTTGGCGCGCTTGATCGTTCCGGCGGCCAGGCTCGCTGAGTTCGAAAAAGCAGCTGCAGATCTGTTACCAAAGAAGAATCCGTGGCGAATCAGTGCGCTGGTTCCATCATTGCAAGAAGATCAAAGCGACTTTAAGTTTGCAATTTCAGGCATTGCTCAATTCAATAAGCGGCATGCCGACCCGTTGAATGGGCTGGCTGTAGTGGATGTGATCGAGATCAAGACGCCCACGATCGATCATATTCGACGAACGATAGATCAATTGCCCCATGAGCTTTCGGCGTTCCTGGAAATTTCTCATCAGGAGGATCCCACCGAATCAATTCGACTAGTGGCAGAAACGGAGCGCCGTCACAGATTTTTTGCGAAAATCAGGACGGGTGGTGTTACGCCAGACCTTATTCCGTCGTGCGCTGAAGTGGCGAGGTTTTTGCACACCTGTGCGGAACAGCTGGTCGGGTTCAAGGCGACTGCCGGCCTGCATCATCCGATTCGTGACGAATTCAATTTGACTTATGAAGCCGATTCGCCACGAGACATGATGCATGGGTTCGTCAATGTTTTTGTGGCCGCGTGTCTGGCTTTTGGTTGTTCGATATCCCTGGAAGAAGTTGAGGCCATTCTCAAATGCGAATCGGCGGACGCGTTTTCTTTCAACCACGATCAACTTCGTTGGGACAATCATGCTTTGTCAGCGGTCAAGGTCGCGAGGCTGCGAAAAGAGTTTGCAATTTCATTTGGCTCATGTTCATTCACCGAACCCACCCTCGAACTTGAGCAAACTGGAATTGGTCCTCAAATCATCAAATCAACGAATTAGTTCAAATAGGAAATCGAAAACTGCAATGCACCAGATTGACCAAACTCACGACCCTCAATTGAAGTCATGGGTTGAAACAGCGAACGATCCCAAATCCGATTTTCCGATCCAAAATTTGCCCTTTTGCGTTTTTCAGCAAGGCGATCGAATTCCAGCGATCGGTGTCGGAATTGGCGATCAGATTCTCAACCTTCGGATAGCAGCAGACAAAGGCATGGTGGGTGATGAGTTCGTGGAATCGCTTCAAGCGAATACGCTCAATTCATTCATGTCGTTCGAAATGGAAAAAAGGCTGGAGTTGCGTCAACTCTTGAGTTCGATTTTTTCATCGGAGACATCGGCAGATCGTGTGGCAGTTGAAAGTGCAATGGTGTCTCAGACCGATGCGACTTTCTGTTTGCCCTGCCGAATTGGAGATTACACCGATTTTTACGCCTCGGTGTATCACGCGACCAACGTGGGTTGCATGTTTCGTCCCGACAATCCACTGTTGCCAAACTACAAACACATTCCGATTGGCTATCATGGGCGAGCCTCGAGCGTTGTGATTAGTGGAACGGAAGTGCGCAGACCCGTGGGCCAAAAGGCGCCTGCGGAAGATGGCGGATCTCCAACGCGAAGCCCTTGTGCGCTGCTCGATTACGAACTGGAAGTTGGGTTCTTTGTCGGGCAAGGAAACGCCTTGGGAGAAACGATCCCAATTGAACAGGCAGATAACCATTTGTTCGGAATGTGTCTGCTCAATGATTGGTCGGCTCGAGACATTCAAAAATGGGAATATCAGCCTCTGGGTCCGTTTCTGGCGAAATCATTTGCATCAACGATTTCGCCATGGGTGGTGACCATGGAGGCCTTAGCGCCGTTTCGAGTGCCCGCCCTGATCCGCCCCAAAGGCGATCCCGAGCCGTTGGACTATCTTTCGGATCCAGAAAACGAAAGTCATGGGGGCGTCGATTTGAAGCTCGAGGTCTTACTCACAAGCCAGCAAATGCGTGAACAATCGCTCTCGCCGAAACATCTCAGTAGCGGCAACTTTACGAATATGTATTGGACGATAGGGCAAATTCTGGCTCACCATGCCAGCAACGGTTGCAACCTCCAGCCAGGAGATCTGATGGGAAGCGGGACGATTAGCGGCACCGAACGCGAGTCACGTGGAAGCCTGCTTGAACTGACTTGGGATGGCGATTCTGAGCACCCATTGCCGGGAACTCAGCGAACGCCGATTGTGTTGCCGACCGGCGAAGAGAGGAAGTTCCTCGCTGACGGCGACGAGGTGATCATGCGCGGCTATTGTGAGAATGAGTCCCACCGTCGGATTGGGTTTGGTGAGTGCCGAGGCATTATTTTGCCAGCAGTGTAGCTGCAATTGTCCCAATTGCTGAACTACATCCCGTCAAACACACACTATATGCACTAGCCTTTCCAGTCGCCGAGATCCTCCGGCAAGGCTTGGTGGACATCCACATGGCACAGCGAGCAGTCTTGCCAAAACATCGGGTGGAATCCCTCGTGAATATCTTCCATCCGCCACAGGTCAAAAATTTGCTGTTCCGAGGCATCGAAATTGTGGCAGTCGGAACAACTCGCGAATGCGTTTTGGTCTGCATGAGGATGTGGGTTTGGCTGATGTGGGTCCGGTTGCCGCGATACACCGTCGGCGAGATGGCAATTTGAACATTTCACGCCGAAGTCAAGATGGTTTCCGTGCACATCGTCGGTCCGCCATTTGTCGAATACTTGCTGCTCTTTCGTGCTGAATAAGTGGCAGTTGGAGCACGTTTTGAATTCTTCCTGGCTCGAGTGTCCATGCAATTCCTGAAATTGGACCACTTCCTTGAGTTGATCGGATTGGATCAGGTTATCCGTGGGTGAAACTGTCGTCCGTGTCGACAAAAAAGGAGCTGCCCAATCGGACGATGTCACCCAGATTCCGACAATCAGTCCCAACAACGACGCGGCAATCGCGGTAGAAATAATGGCAGACCAACCAAACCCGGTATGAACGACCGAAGCAACCGGTTCGGATTGTCGCTCGGCGAGTTGCCTGATCGTCCGATCCAGTGATTCGGGCGGCTCAATCAGCGAGATTCGTTTTAACAACGATTCCATTTCTGGTTTTGTCTGTTCGTTCATGTCTTCGCTTTCAAAATTCATCATTCAGGTGGTCTTCGAGCTTAATCAAGGCCCGCCGATATCGCGTCGCAATCGTTTTGACAGGAACGTTGGCAACGGCACCAGACTGCTCAAACGTCAAACCGGCAAATGCCTTCAGCACTACCGCCTCTTGCTCGTGATCGGATAACGACTCGATCGCTATACGCAGTTGTTCGTGTCTTTCTTTGGTAAGGAGATCTTCCGGTGGTGTTTTGGTTCGATCGTTGACGGGCCGATAACCGTTGAACAACGACTCTTTGAGTTGTGCTTGCCGACGGATTGTCCTGCGGATGTCGATGGCCGAATTTCGCACGGTTTTATAGACGTAAGCCACCTGATCACCCGGCGGAAGCCTGCAGGCGAACAGCTTGGTAAACGCATTTTGAACCGAGTCTTCCGCCAATTGATGCGAACCTGTGATGGTTATCGCAAGCGAATACAGCCCTTGCCGATGTGTTCGGTAAAGAATTTCCAGCGACTCACTCATGTTCGAAGTCGACAATAATTTCGGTTGCAGCCATCAAGAATACAACGCTTTGTAAACCGGGATTTCTTCGCAAAAAACTGAAGAATTTTGGAGTGTTAATTCGTTGTAACCACCAACGGCCAGCCCAAGTTGTTCTCTCAATCGGATGTGACATTATGTCCTAGTTTCTGGAGAACGCGAATATTCGACTTAACGGCCCAATGTTATATGACCCGGGCAGGAACGGTCATATAATGCGGTATTCGGTCCATTTTACATCCTGAACGCTCTAAACACGTTATGAAGCGACTATTTGTCTTGCTCTTGGTTTTGTTGGCCGCGATCGGCTGCAATCAACCAGAAGAGATTGTCACTCACCGCATACCCAAATCGAGATCTAATCTGGATAAGTTCGATCGCAGGCCGATGTCCTCCGCTCGTCGCGATGCGGCTCCAACCGTCCCGACGCGAATGGTCGTCGGTCTTGTGGAACGCTCCGATGCGACCTGGTTTTTCAAGATTCAGGGACCGGTCGATCAAGTGAATTTAGCCGAACCTGTGTGGCGCGAGTTTTTTGGAAGTCTGAGGTTCAATGACGATGCTCAACCCGAGTGGGACTTGCCGACAGGGTGGAGCGAAGGTCGCAGCAGTTCGATGCGTTTTGCGACGCTCAACCTCACGAGCACCACACCTCCGTTGGAAATGTCAATTTCAAGCCTGGGCCCAAATCAAAATTTGCTCGACAATGTGAATCGCTGGCGGGGACAGCTTGCCCTTGACGAAATCAAGAAGGACCAGCTCAAGCTCGTTGAAATCGATTTTGATGGCGGCAGCATGGTACTGTTTGATGAAGTAGGCCTTGCCTCTACTGCCGCTGGTGGGCCGATGATGGGAGCGATGGGCGGTCCTCCAGATGTTCCCGACCAGCCAATCGCGGCGAGCATCAAATTTGAATCGATCGAGGGTTGGGTGGCCGGTCCAACCTCCTCGATCGTTAAGGCGCGGTTGTTGAAAACAGAGGGCGACAAAAAAGCTCAGATAACGATCGTCGAAATGCCGGCCGCGGTAAATAAATGGGGCGAAAATGTGATGCGCTGGGCTGGCGAAATTGGCATCACGAAACAATCTGGCCCTGACTTGGTCCTTCGAACTTCGAAAGTCAAAGTCGATGGAATCGACGCACAGCGAATACGATTAATCGAAGACGAAAACGAACAGGCGACGATCGCATTGATGGCAGTGCGCGGACAGTCGGCCTGGTTTTTTAAGCTCACGGGAAACAAGTCTGCTGTGGAAGCGGGCGAGCCTGAGTTTGACAAGTTTCTAACAACATTCAAATTCTCGGACGAGAACTGAAACGGAATATAACGATGGCAATTAATCCAACAGCCGATAAAGTTGCGGTGGCCCGATCCAAATCGGAGGACGGCGCGTTAGCCTTTGCGAAAGCGATATTGCAACCACTTTCGTCGCTCAAGCTAACTGTGTCTCTGCTCGCAGTCAGTGTTCTCGTTGTCTGGATCGCGACTCTCGATCAAACTCGCATCGATATCTGGGCATTGAAAGACAAACATTTTGGCAACCTGCTTGTTTTCGTGCCGTTTCAGACTCTGTTTCCACCAGCCTGGTTTCCTAACTTGCAGGATATTTCTGGCGGATTTTATATTCCTAGCGGGATCACCCTGATCATTGGAATGCTGATCAATTTGACCGCCGCTCATTCGCTTCGATTCAGGCTTCAGGCCAAGGGCAAACGATTGGCAGCGGGATTGTTAACGGGTCTGTTTTGCGCTGTGATCACATGGTTCATCGCCTTTGGAGGACCGGGATTGGATGGAGTTCAGACTCAGCCGTTCAGCTATGCCAGTCTTTGGACCTGGCTGCAGGTCGCGATGCTCGGCCTGTCTTTAGCCGCGATTGCTGCTTGTTTTGTGATGTCCAAGGAAAAACAGGTTGAACGATTGATTGCTGGCGTCTTCGGAGTCATCGGGCTTTGCGTTCTTGGATTCACCCTGTTTATGGGCGAAAAAGCGTTCGTTGGCGATTCGGCAATGCGAATTCTCTGGCAATTGATTCAGGCCTCCGTCGCCGCCCTAACGGGATTAGTGGCTTGTCTTCTGCTTTTCAAACGCAAAGCCGGGATTGTGCTTTTGCACCTAGGAATTGCCGGATTGTTGCTCAACGAAGTCTATGTCACGGTCACGAACGAAGAACAGCAAATGCAAATTGTGGAAGGGGCGACGGTCAGCGAAGCGATTGATATTCGTGCCGTAGAAATGGCTGTGATGGATCGTTCCGATTCCGAATTTGACAGGGTGATTACGATTCCTGCTTCTCGCTTGAGTAGCGAGAAACTGATTTCACACGATGACTTACCCTTTGATATTGAGTGCGACGACTACTTTGTCAACGCCGATCTGGTTGAGATCAAGCCAGGGCAGAGACCACGATCGACCGCAGGACTGGGAGTTTCGATGGAAGCCATTGAATTGCCGCAGACCACCGGCACGGATACCGACAAACAAGTAGACTTGCCAGCAGCCTACGTTCGTTTACTTCGCAAGGACGACAAATCACAGATCGGAATCTATCTGATCAGCGCCATTCCCTATCGCTCCAATTTCGTCGACACGGTGACGGTCGATGGTAACGAATACAAAATCGGACTGCGATTCAAACACATCTACAAGCCCTATTCGATTACGCTGAATGACGTTTCGAGTGAGAGCTACCTGGGCACGACCATTCCCAGGACTTACGAGTCGGCAATCGTGCTCAATGATTTTGAAAAGAAGACTTCCACCGAGCAGAATATTTGGATGAACAATCCGCTTCGGTACGGTGGCGAGACGTTTTATCAGCAGGGCTACGACAACAGTGGCGAGACTGAAACGACTGTGCTTCAAATCGTCAAGAATCATGGCTGGATGATTCCTTATCTGTGCTGCATGTTCGTCGTAATTGGATTGGTACATCAATTTGGGACAACGTTGATCGGTTTCCTGGAGAAACAACAGAAACCCCGGATTGTGACCGCTCCCTCCGTCAATGCCGGAGCATGGATTCCGGCGATTTTGTTAACGCTGATCATTGGCGGTTATGTTGTTGGTCAGTTCGGAAAAGCTGTAGTTGGCAAGGATGTAAAAAATGTTGTGGTCGATGAAGTTGCAGGCGAGATGCGACTCGATTTGCTGGGGCAGGTGCCGGTGACTTATGGCGGTCGTGTACAACCCCTTGATTCGCTCGCCCGAAATTTGGCGCGTCAGCTCGGCAACCGGGAAACTGTCGACTATCGAAACGACAAACAGTCCGCGATTCGTTGGCTGGCCGACACCGTTTACGAATCGGAAGGTTTTGACGAGAACTATCAGTTTTTGCGTATCGAAGATCTAAATGTACTTCAGGCGTTGAGTTTGCCACAACGGAAGCGTTTTAAATACACTTGGTCCGAACTACAAAAATCTGAAGCCGAACTCATTCGACTTTTGAAGGATGCCGCTGCCCTATCTGCCGAACAACGTTCGCCGTTGCAGAAACGACTCAACGAGGTGTACGGCAAGATGTCACGGGTCGTCGACATGAAACGGGCCATGACGGATCCGGCTGGATATTCTCGGTCTGAAAATCTGATGGAACGGCTTAATATGTCCGTCCTGGCGATGAGTCTTGAGGCAGTTCCGTTGGCGGTCGCAACGAAGAATCCCGCAGAGCCATGGATGTCACTGCCGGCCGCACTTAGTCGCGAGTGGTTGAACGAGTTGGCCACCAAATACGGTCAGAACAACGTGCGGAAGCTCGCAAGTTTGATCGTTGACAAAGAAATGATTGAACCGGCTCGTAAGGATCTGGAACGCGAAGAGCTTGCGAAAAGTCTGGTAGCAGACGAAGAGGATTTTGAAAAGCTTAAAGGACTGACAGGTGAAGAATCGAAGCCAGAACTCTTCAAGAAACTGATTAAGCCTGAATTCATCGACACGCTGCCCAAGGAAATCTATACCGATAACATGGAAACGGTTCGGCAGGATCTTGCCCCAAAAATTGAACGGGGTCGGCAGTTCTTCGAACGCGATGTGGTTAGCCTCATTCAGAAGATAAATGGCGAAAACAATGAAGAGATAATGCCAACCCAGGCCATTGGATTGGCTCATCTTAAAGAAATTGGGCCCGCCTACGCAGCTGGTGATGCAGACACGTTTAACAGCTCACTCGAAGCTTATCTTGACGAGATTAACGCGAACAAGCCGGTTGGCATGAGCGGAATGGGCGTCGACGTCGAATCAATCTATAACCGGTTTTCGCCATTTTACCTTTCGATGGTGATTTACCTCGTGGCATTCGTGATCAGCTGTCTGGGCTGGATCGTTTGGCGAGATCCGCTGAAACGAGCGGCTTATTCGTTGGTGGTGTTGGGGCTGACGATTCAGATTCTGGGGATTGTCGCCCGAGTCGTGATTTCCGGTCGTCCGCCTGTGACCAATCTTTACTCTTCATTCATTTTTGTCTCGGCGGCTGGAATCCTCTTCCTGTTGCTTGCAGAAAAAATCACGAAACTTGGAGTGGGGACACTGATGGCGAGCGCACTTGGTTTTATCGTGCTCATGTGGGCCTGGGCGATGTCGATTAGCGATGGAGATACGTTTACCGTTCTTCAAGCGGTTCTCGATACACAGTTTTGGCTGTCCACCCATGTGATTTGCATTTCGCTTGGTTACTGCGCTACGATCGCGGCTGGGTTCCTTGGAATTGCCTACATTTTTGGGGCTTTGGTAACGAAGGTCTTTGACAAGAATACACGTCGGCTGTTTGCGAACGTCATTTATGGCGTGGTTTGTTTTGGCTTATTGTTCAGTTTCTTCGGCACCGTGCTTGGCGGACTTTGGGCCGACGATTCCTGGGGTCGATTTTGGGGCTGGGATCCGAAAGAAAACGGAGCCCTGATGATCGTGCTTTGGAACGCCCTGGTGTTGCACGCTCGCTGGGCAGGATTGATCCGTGCACGCGGCCTGGCGACGTTGGTGGTGCTTGGCAATATTGTCACCGTTTGGTCCTGGGAAGCCGTCAATCAAATGGGAGTCGGACTTCACGCCTACGGTGGCAGCGAAGGCAATCGGATGG
>JAHEJI010000265.1 GCA_024638965.1 Planctomycetaceae bacterium | reverse complement strand
TGGTCGCCGGACAAGATCTTTCTCAACCCCGATTGCGGTTTTGGTTGTTTCGCGAACCGATGCGTGAACGAAGAATTCATCGCTACCGAAAAACTGAGAGCAATGTCCACGGCGGCGAACATCATTCGGGCAGAGTCTTAAACCAGCTGGCCCAACAAACGTTCGAGTCATGGGGCAAAATCAGCAACTTTTGGCCGATTTCGCCCCATCTTTCCCAAAAACCTAAATCAGACGTTTTATGACCACGGTTTGAGCTATCCGAAAAAGAATACGTTCGTTCTGGCCTAACCGTCAACCGACTGCGCCAGACCCCTCTGGCACCCACCTTCGATCCATAGAATACCCAATGGGTTGCCTGTGCTCCGCGGCTCAGTTCAACCTCATTTTTTCGGGCATCGCTGCGCGACGACCGCGAAAAAACGCTATACGTTTTTGCTGGGGACAGAAACCGCCCGAGGGGCGCAGCGACCTCGGATCGATCATGGGCGGTGATTTTGACGTTGAGGCGAGTAAGCTATCCAGAATGGCAGCACAATAATGGCCGACTTCATGCAGGCCCATCGACCGCTTGTTACGTCTCAGTACGAACTATTGACCAAAACAGCGGCGTCCGGCCCGGGAAACGGCTGTCCCAAATCAGTTAGGGCGTTGTCTAACATCTTGAAGTGCGCGAAGATGTTTGGGAGGGTGGCGTCAAATGATAGGCAGGTCAACATTCTCCGGCCTAGACGATCTGAAACTTTCATCAGCGTGTCGAGTTTTCCGACGTACACCAGAGCCAAGATCGAAATTATCTGAACGAGATGACCGAACATAAGCGACTTTACTTGCTGATCCTTGTGATGTCTGGTGTCGGCCTGGTCGTTGGTGGCATCACCATGCTTGTGCTGTACCGTGCGGCGATGAGCCAAGAACGGGATCGCTTAATGGAGAGCGCGCAGAGTCAAGCCCGTTTGATCGAGGCTATTGCCAGATTCGATGCGGTTCAAAGCGTTGACTATCCGCAAGGTGCTGTGGCAGCAACCATCAGTCAAGTTGCCGATGCACACAATCACTATAAGGCGGTTGGCAAGACTGGAGAGTTCACCCTCGCTCGCCGCGAAGGTGAACAAATCGTTTTCCTGTTGGGGCACCGAAATGACGACTTGGAAACACTCGAGCCGATTCCATGGAATGGCGAACTAGCCGAGCCAATGCGGCTTGCACTCTCCGGAGCATCGGGCACATTGGTCGGGCTTGACTACCGTGGCGAGACGGTTCTGGCAGCGCACGAGCCGGTCGCCGAGTTAGACCTTGGGATCGTTGCAAAAATCGATTTGTCCGAGGTGCGGGCACCGTTCGTCCGGGCCGGATTGTTGGCTTTCATTTCGACGGTCGCGGTCGTGTTTCTTGCCTCGCTGATTTTTCTACGCATCAGTAGCCCAATGATCATGCGTATCCAAGAGCAACACGCTAGATTGGAGGCCATCCTGGAAACAGCAGTTGAAGGCATCATTACGATCGATTCAAGAGGTACCGTGGAAACGTTCAACCCCGCTGCCGAGCGTTTATTTGGCCATGCTGCCGAAGATGTGATCGGACAAAACGTCAACTTACTCATGCCAGCCCCCTTCAAGGATGAACACGACGATTATCTCGCTAACTATCTTCAAACGGGGAACAAGAAAGTCATCGGCTTCGGTCGCGAAGTTATCGGTAGGCGCAAAGATGGTAGCGAATTCCCGATGGACCTGGCCATCAGCGAATTCCGAGTGGAAGGACGGCATTTTTTCAACGGCATTGTGCGTGACATCACCGAACGCAAGCGCGAAGAGCAGAATCGGCGACTCGCCGCGATGGGGAAGGTACTTACCGTCATTGCCCACGAAAGCCGCAATTCCTTGCAACGAATCCAAGCCGGCGTCGGGACGCTACGCCTTGACCTCGAAGAGGACCCCGAATTGCTTGATGAAATGGATCGGATCGAGAAGGCAAGCGACAACCTGTCCAAGTTGTACGAAGAATTGCGCGAATATGCCGCTCCGATCAACCTCATCCTTGAGACCTGCGATCTTCGAGACATTTGGCGGTTGGCTTGGGCGAATCTGGGCCATTTGCGACGTGATCGACAGACCGCACTTCGCGACGAAACGAATGGTGTGGACTTACGCTGCCGAGTAGACGAGTTTCGCATCGAGCAGGTATTTCGCAACCTGCTCGAAAATTCCGTGGCCGCATGCCGCGACCCCGCAGAAATCGACATCGTTTGTCATGACATGCAACTCCGTGGTGTACCAGCTGTGCGCATTCACTTACGCGACAATGGTCCGGGCTTGACAGATGAGCAAAGAAAGAAAATTTTCGAGCCATTTTTTACGACAAAAACCAAAGGCACCGGGTTAGGCATGGCAATTGCGCGGCGGATTATCGAAGCCCACAGAGGTAACATTGAGGTGGGAAATATGTCGGACGGCGGGGCCGAGTTCGTTATCTCACTGCCGCGAGACGAATAGAAAGGAACCCCACTTTTTGTGATAACAAAAACGACATCCGACGACTCTCCGCAGCATCATTCGGAAAGCTCTCATCAGGAAGTCAACGAGTTGATGAGACAATTTCTTGAGAGGAGTACTCTTCTGGGCGATTGACGACGCCGTTGTCGCGATGCCAAATATGTCCATTCGCTCAGCCGAAGTGAATCAGACAATTAACTCTGGTGTCTTCATGTATTGGGACTACGCAACTTACGAATATTTTCTGTCGGCCGCGCTGTTAATATGCGCGATGTTTGGTATGGGCGCAACTCTCAACGCAAGAGATTTTCTGGGCGTACTCAAGTCGCCGCAGGGGCTGTGCCTGATTGTTGCCATGCAAATTGTGGTCATGCCACTGGTTGCCATCATGTTGGCGAGGTTTTTTGAATTACCAACTGGCATTGCGATAGGAATGGTATTGGTTTCAGCGTTGCCCGGTGGGCTGTTCTCGAACGTTTTGACATTTTTGGGACGCGGAAATGTAGCCCTCTCGGTCTCGGCCACCTCGGTTGGTACGGTTGGTTGTCTGATTACAACCGTGGCAGTGCTCAAGATTTTCGCCGCCACGGAATTGCCCGATGATTTTTCAATGCCGGCCGGCAGAATCTTGGCGGAAGTTGGACTTTGCTTGTTGCTCCCTTTGTTACTAGGAATGGCTCTCCATCGGGCGGCCCCTCTAGTGGCTCCCAAAGCTTCTTTGTTTTGCCTCCGTGCGAGCTGGGCATTGTTGGTCATAATTGTGTCCGCCGCATTGCTGGCTGGCCGTCTCGACCTGACGGCCTACGGTTGGAAGTCTCCGTTGGTGATCGTTCTGTTTGGAATGATCGCGCTGTGGCTTTCATACGCTGCCGCTTTTTTTATCCACCTTTCCATCGATGATTCGTTCACGGTGGCAGTTGAAGTCGTCGTTCGTAATTCGCACCTGGGAATATTGCTCAAAGCCGCACTGTTCTCATCCAGCGACACCCAGCATTTGGAAATTGCCGACGGTGTTTTATATACCGTTCTGTTGTACGCAGCGGTTTGCCTAATGATCACAATTTCGGAAGTCGTCGCCAAACGCAAAATGCTGGGTCCGATTTTTGGGCGACTGCGAAAATAAACCAGCTGGATTATTCATTCCGCATTTCCGCGCGGAACTTTCGACCCGATGTTTGAAATCAGGTTTTTGACTACGCTTTGGGCTATTCACTTAACGTATGACTTTTTTGCTTCGGCAGTCATCAATCGGTCCATATTTGAACGACGCAAGAATGGGTTGAGTTATTGCTCGAATCGGGAAGTCATGGAACCCGTGAACCGCGCAAAGGAAAACCCCGGTCAACTTGCTGGGGAAGCTGAACGAGGTTTGTTCTATATTGATAATTCGGTCAGGGTGTTATTATCCAGAAAATATGATCCGCTCTGACTCTGTAGGGGAGATAAAGATTTTCCGTACTGAAAACCCAAAACGGGAACGAATTCTGGTAGCTGATGCGAGCCCACAAGGCATCGGTTCCCGCTTCGACGAATCGAGTTGGATCGCCGCTCGGCGTGACACTGACCACTGTATCCGAGGACGTCGTCAGTCGGCTATCGGTAGTTTCAAATTGCCCTGTGTCGTAGTTGAACAATTCGATCTCTTGATCCACCGTGCCGACAAAGTTGAATGTCCGGGATTCGTAGCTGAACTCAAGCGCGGTCGGTGCTGACGATGGCGACGTGGCGTTAACTGTAAATTCCAGCTGGTATCGGAAGGTGAGAAATTCTGGGTCGAGAACTAGGTATTGGTCGTCGCTTTCAGATACTTCCGGCACGCCACCAGAGTTGGATGTACCCAGCGTTACCGTAATCCCCACTGGCGCAACGCTATTGGAAATGGAACCACCCATGAAAGTAGCCAAATTCTCGGTAAAATCGACACCGCCAAGTTCGCAAATCTCGATATCGAAACCGACTAAAAGTCTTGCATTGGGAGCCGCTGTGATGTCACCGTGGTCCCAAGCCACAAGCGAACCAATCCCAGATCCTGCAGACGTTTCAGTTACCAAAAACCCATTGGATGAAGCAGCACTGACCGTCCGAGCATAGTAATAAGTGAGACCAGCCATTTCGTTGGGTGAGTTCAATGCTGCTCCTTTGGCCGTGAACACCTGCGTTGTGTATCCGTCTGCATTACCCAGTAGCGTAACTGAACCGGCTCCAATTTCAGATAAGAAAGCATTGATGGAGTTGTTCCTGGGGGCATCAAAAACTGAATTCTCGCCAGAAGCAAAAATACTTCCGCCCCCTTGCAGGAAGTTAGTCATGGCCGTCCGGTCGGCAGTTGTAATATCTGACGTGAATCTTAAATCCCAAACTTGGTCAAATCCTGAATAGTCCTCCAACGGGTCTCCGGTGGTCACGACATGCCCTAAGGAATTCAGATTGTTTACTGCCGCGTTGATTCCCGAGTGACCGGAACCGAGCACATAAATCTCGTCTGCCGAACCCAATAGCGAAACGCAATGACAAATCAAAGTTGAAAGGACGAAATA
>JAHEJI010000112.1:12012-18630 GCA_024638965.1 Planctomycetaceae bacterium | reverse complement strand
ATTGCCGGCCTTGGTTTCAGCGTGCACGCCTTTTAAGTTTCGATCGGTGGTACGAGCGTCACGCGATGCACTCATTACAGCTTTCGTTATCGGAAACACTTTCGTCGTGTTGCCCTTGATCATCGAAGCAGTAAAACGGCTTGAAGAAGAAGAAAATCTGGTTGCCGAAAGCAAAAGTCATGAGCCCGATTATCTCGTCCCGCTGGCTTATCCGTTTCCGGATGTGGGCAGAATCGTGGGCCTGATTTTCATCCCGTTTGCCGCCTGGTTTTACGGATCTGTAATTGAACCAAGTTCCTATCCGGCGTTGCTGGGTGTGGGATTGCTCGGTTCGTTTGGGAAACCCGTGATTACGATTCCCTTGCTGCTCGATATCGCCGAATTGCCGGGTGACATTTTTAATCTGTTCCTGGCGTCGGGAGTCGTCGCCGCGCGGTTCGGCGATCTGATGAAGACCATGCACTTGCTGACATTTACTATCCTTGTTGGTTGCGCAATCAACGGTACAGCGAGACTTCATTGGCGAAAACTTTTTGTCGGAGTTGTGGCATCAACACTACTGCTGTTATTGGCTGCCCTCTTGATCCGCGGCTACCTCAACACCAATTTCAAGGATCGTTACTCGAGGGAACAACTGGTAACCGAGCGTAAGATGCTGTTTCCTGACGATCGCCCACTCTCCAGGGTTGAACCCTATGAAATGTTGATTGCGACTGAACCCAATCCAGACCCCATCGGACAGGATCAGACACGTATCGATCGAATCAAGCAACGAGGCCTTATCCGCATTGGATTTGATCCGGATAAAATGCCGTTTGCCTTTAAGAACACGAAAACAGGCCAGCTGATCGGTTTTGATATTGAGATGGCCCATTATCTGGCAGACGATTTGCAAGTAGGCATCGAATTTGTTCCCATCGATCGGGAGAACTTGCAACAACAATTGAGCGACGACCATTTCGACGTCGCCATGTCCGCACAAGAGGGGACTGTGAATCAAGCCGCATTTTTGCCAGCGATCAATCCGTATATGGACATCACCTTGGCGATCGTGGTGCCCGATCATGAAAAAAGCAGCTTTCGCAGCAGAGAATTGATCAAAGAAATTCCAGACTTGAAAATAGCCGCCATCAAAGGCACTTACTTTGCGGAGAGAGCGCCCAAGGTCTTCCCAGACAAACAAGATTTCCAGATCGTCGAACTTGATTCTGCTACCGAGTATTTTGAAGGCAAGCATGTTGACGTGGACGGTTTGGTGATCAGCGCAGAATCAGGTTCTGCCTGGACGCTGCGACACCCACAATTTACGGTCGCAAATCCTCTCAAAGGCGAAATTCGGATGCCCCTTTATTACTTGACAGCCGCCGATCCGGTGTTTGAAAAGTTTTTACAAAACTGGTTGACCCTGAAACGAGCCGACGGCACGTATCAGCAGCTTTACCGATACTGGATCCTGGGAGAGGATAATCAAACTCAACAGCCGCGGTGGTGTATCTTGCGCAATATATTGGGCTGGGTTGAATAACAGGGCCTTTTGAAGCCCTCGTCCCGCCATTTAAAGCAAGCACCCGCGTTCATGCAGCGTGATGCTCACCAACGGTGACGAATTTGTAGTACCGGCTTCAGGCGGTTAGACTATCTGTTGCCAATATCTTTCACTCTTCCATGTTCGGATCGAGCCATGTTGGGTGACGACACGAAACGAAGCGTCGGTAATCGCGGATTATCTGGAAACAGTGACAATCTGCGCGATGGCGAATCGTTGTTTCTCTCACTGGTTCATAGCATTCCCGCTTGCTTCCTCCGCAAAGACCGCGACGGACGGATCGTTTTCGTCAACGAAAAATTTGCGGAATTGTTCGGCAAAAGTGCAGACGAAATTGTTGGCAAAACCGTCGCCGATTTCTACACCAAAGAATTCGCCGAGGAAGCTCGAAAAGAAGACGAGCGTGTGATGCGCACCGGCCAGGTTCTCGAAGACGTATTTGAAGATACCTTGGATGGGAAAGTCCATCACTATGCGTCTCGCAAAGGACCTGTTCGAAATGAGCAAGGTGAAGTTATCGGGATTCAGACTATTTTTTGGGACATCACCGAACAGCGAGTGGCCGAGCAGGCACTGTTGGCCGAACGAGAGGAACTGCGAGCCGCGAAAGAAGCTGCCGACGAAGCGAACCGGGCGAAGAGTGATTTTCTTGCCAATATGAGCCATGAGATCCGGACACCGATGAATGCGATCATCGGCATGACGGATTTGCTGCTCGAAACGCAGCTGACTCAAACACAACACGAATACCTGAGCATGGTCCAGGATTCGGGCGAAATGCTGCTTACTCTGCTTAACGACATTCTCGATTTTTCGAAAATCGAAGCGGGCAAGTTGGCGCTGGAATCCACCTCCTTCGACATTCGGGAAACGTTGGGCGATTCGATGAAGGGGCTGGGATTTCGTGCACACGGCAAAGGACTCGAATTGGCATTGCGTGTCGATGAAAAAATTCCAAAATACTTGCAGGGTGACCCAGGTCGAATTCGTCAAATTGTGGTCAACCTCGTGGGGAATGCAATCAAGTTTACGGAAACCGGCGAAGTCGTACTTGAAATCGATTGCAAACACAAAACCGAAACGCAAGTCATGCTGCGGTTCGCCGTCGTGGACACGGGAATCGGTATCGCCGAAGAACATTGCTCGAAAATCTTCCAGGAGTTCGAGCAGGCAGACGCGTCGACAACGCGGAGGTTTGGCGGGACCGGACTGGGACTGGCTATTTCAGCCCGACTGGTCCAACTGATGCAGGGACACATCTGGGTCGAAAGCGAAATTGGTAAAGGGAGCAAGTTTCTGTTTGAGCTGCCATTGGAAATCGACAATACCCAGCATGTGGCAAAACGATTCGAGTCGCAGGTCAACATTCACGGCGTGCGAGTTCTAATCGTCGACGACAACGCGACCAACCGTCGCATCTTGAAGGATATGCTCACAAATTGGGGAATGAAGCCCGTGACAACGTCTGGTGGCGAGCACGCTCTCCAGACCCTTGCAGACGCCAACGAAGAAAAC
This sequence comes from Planctomycetaceae bacterium, assembly GCA_024638965.1. Taxonomy (GTDB): domain Bacteria; phylum Planctomycetota; class Planctomycetia; order Pirellulales; family Pirellulaceae; genus Mariniblastus. The sequence continues at coordinate 15,569 of JAHEJI010000112.1, read as the reverse complement.
GACTCATTCAAGGTGCTAATTTCGGATGTGAACATGCCGAACCTGGATGGACTGATGTTAGCCAAAGCCGTTGTGGATAGGGATCTGCTGGCTCCGGCGAGCGTGATCATGCTGACCTCGGGCGCTCGGCCCAACGATGCTGCGAAACTTCAATCGCTTGGGATTACGCAGCATTTGATCAAGCCCGCCAAACAATCGGAGATGTACGACGCGGTCGTGTCCTCGTTGAGTGCAATCGGTATCACCACCCCCTCACCGCAGGTCAATCCGGACTCGACCGGAACGACCGGATCGTTTTCCGAATTACAGATCCTGTTGGCCGAAGACAATATCGTGAATCAAAAACTGGCACTTGGTATTTTGGAAAAGCTGGGGCACCGTGTAACCGTTGCGAACAACGGCAAGGAAGCTTTGGAAAAACTCGAGCTGCGCAGTTTCGATTTGGTGTTGATGGACGTGCAAATGCCCGAGATGGATGGTCTTGCGGCGACCCGGGAATTGCGGCGTCGCGAAGCACATACGGAATCGCACATACCCGTCGTCGCCATGACTGCACACGCGATGAAGGGGGATCGTGAGCGTTGTTTGGCGTCGGGAATGGACGACTACCTAGGCAAACCAATTCGGATGAGAGACATGTCTGACAAACTGGATGAGCTTTTTCCAAGTTCAGAAAAAGATTAGATTCGGCGAAAATTGTTGGAGGTTAGTCCTCCTTGGTCTAACGTATTTTGGAGTTGTTACGATTGCGATCGTGAACATGATCCGAGTTCGAACATAACCAGTCAATCAGCCGCTACGGGCTAGCTTGCAACTCGGCCGGCGATATTCAATTTGGGAGAAACAAAATGGACGACGATCAAAAAGAACAATTCTTGCACATCTTTGCCTTAATGATTTGGCCGGCCATCGTTGGAGGAGCCGTATTTAATGCGGTCGCTTTGATTGCCTACTTTTTCGGCAAGAGTGAAAATCTTTGGTGATGTCGCGAAGTAAGTGCTCACCCGACGCTGAGACGTCGACCTCTCCCAACACCGAGATCGTGCGGCTTTTTTAGTCGTTGATTAGATGAGAGTTACATCACCCTCTCGCTTGCGGGAGGGTCGGACGCGGTAGCGGCCGGGGAGGGTTTTTCGTGCGGTTCACAAGACCCTCTCCGGGCCTGAGAGCCCGACTCTCCCAGAGGGAGAGTATTTGATGCTCGTAAACTCTTGCAGAATCCGAACTCCAAAGCCGCACGATCTCAGTTTGGGAAAGGCCAACTTCTCAGCGTCGGGTGAGGGCTGTTGATTCCGCAAGGAATCTTTTAGTTTCCCTCTCTCGGACCCTCACGTGTCGTCGGGAGAGGTGTCCAGTCGCCGTAAAGTAAGTGAAATTCGGCGTTGCCCACGCGGTTAAACGATGCACTTCTATCAATCTTGGACCCAATAACCGCCCACTAACGAGATATTGACGCGGCGAACAAAAAATTGGTACAAGCAGGTCACATTACAGTTCGCATATTCGTCCACTGATTCGGACATCACTTTCAAGGAATGAAAATGAACCGTCTGAGAACTTTATTTGTTGCGTTGGGATTGGCTTCAGTTTCAATGGCGGGTTGCGGTTCCGGCGAGAAGTCTTCGGCACCGGAAATGGCTCGAAATTCACCGGCTCGTCCGGCAACTGCCCCGCTCAATCGCGATCATTCGGCCAACGATGATCGCTCAGCGCCGTGGGACACGCCAGATCAAGCGACGGCAGACGTCGTGCCCTTTCCCGATTCGGCCACGGCAAATCCTGAACTCCCGCACATCGTGGATGATCGCCCCATGTCCGCGGGTGTTAACAACAACGATTTTCCGGTAACTGAGGAGCTAACTCCGTCGACGCAACCAACGATCAGGCAGCCAACGGTTTACCCGCACACGGCAGCTAAACCATTCAAGAAGTTATCTCCACGACCGATGATTGCGCCTCCCGTACAAGAGATACCGAATGCGTCAGCTGCGCTCGAATCGACCGCAGCGCCACGCTCGATCAAAGCCAGTCCCCAATTTGACGCGTCCACGTCGCCGGTTCCGAATCATCTGGATCGGCTACCAGCCGGATCGTCCCGCGCGGAACAAGACGGATTTGCAACGGTTCAGGTTTTTTATGCGACCGATCGTGAGCGAATCTCAAGGTCTGAGTTGAATCAAAATATCGCCTTGGCGGCGCTCGCGGTTGTGATGTTGCCGATAACTCTCGGACTGTTTTGGGTTCGAAAACGAAAACTAGCTATTTGCGTCGGAACCGCCGCGTGCGGGCTGATGTTTGTGGCTCAGCTGCAACACGTTCAACGATCTGACACGACGGCTAACATCGCCTACAACGGACAGAGAGGACAGCTCGTTCGAGGCGTCTGCACAGTAACCGTTCCGGACACTCATCAACGGGGAATGGTTGAACGACCTTCGCTGCTGCGATTTGAGATCAAGGAAGACCAGGAAAAGCACGTCGTTCTCACCTCAGCCACCGAGCTGGATGAAAATCGTTACTACGACCAGCTGCGCGAAACGCTGGGCCACTCGCCCGATAACGACTTGCTCGTTTTTATCCACGGGTTCAATGTCGATTTTGATTCGGCGATTCGTCGCACCGCCCAAATTGCGGTCGACTTGCCATTTCGAGGCGTACCTGTTTGTTATAGCTGGCCCAGCCAGGGTTCATTGCTGAGTTACACAGCCGACGAAAACAATGCAGCCTGGACCGTATTCAATTTAAAACAGTTTCTGCTCGAACTTTGCAAAAAAAGTGACGCCCGCTCCATCAATGTCATCGCACACAGCATGGGCAACCGGGCGATGACCGCCGCACTCAGCCAAATTAGTGGTGAGGTGGACCCACAACAGCTCCCGCTGTTTGATCGACTCGTCCTGGCAGCACCGGATGTCGACGCTGATCTTTTCAAACGCGAGCTCGCTCCTCGTCTCGCTGCCGTCAGCAGGAACGTGACATTGTACGCATCTTCCGACGATCAAGCTTTAGTCGTGTCAAAGAAACTGCACGGAGGATATCCGCGTGCTGGTGAAAGCGGTGCCGATTTGGTCGTTATTCCCCAAGTTGAAACGGTCGATGTGTCCGGAATCGATCTTAGCTTGTTGGGACACAGTTATTACAGAGAAAGCGAATCCATTTTGCGCGACCTGTTTGGCGTCGTTCGCGATCGAATGAAGGCGAATCAAAGACAAACCCTGACCGCTCAACAGAAAGCTAACTTGCCGTATTGGATTCTGCGACAGCCACAAATGTCAGCGAACAATACAAGTGATATACGGTAGATTAATTTTTTAAGGTTGATGAGAGTCTTCCACCGCAACTTCTGCGCAATCTGCGCGCATGTTTTTCAAAAATTGAAAAAATTCTAAAATGTTTCGGCCTTGCGCCGCGCTAGGAGTCGAGCACCGCTCACACTGAGTGCGAGTACAAATCAATGCCGGACTAGATTGCCATATTGAATTAACTTCGAGCAGCCCCTAATCGTCTTCCATCGCTTTCGCGCCTGGCAACGACATCGTACTCGTGCTCGTCATCGT
>JAHEJI010000112.1:0-11912 GCA_024638965.1 Planctomycetaceae bacterium | reverse complement strand
CATCGTACTCGTGCTCGTCATCGTCATCGTACTCGTACTCAGCATCGCGGTACTCGTACTCGATCGATTCCCCCGAAACCGTCTCCTTTCGTTGGATCAGTCGAGTGAGCATCAATACAATTCGGTGAGTACGAGTACGATTGCGATTACGATTGCGAGTACGATTGCGATTATCTCGGCGCGATATCAACAAAATTAAGTCGATCCACTGCCACACTATAATTTTTCTGAAAGCCTTCGCAGATGTTCGACGAGCTTTTCTTCGCTATCAGGCAAGATAGCCTGAATTTGTGGCCACAAAGAATCCGCAGACCCGTCCTCTTTTAGCTCATTCAAGTACCGTTGCAATAGCTCGCGAGATTCCGCGCTAAAGTCCAACAGGAAATGAACCCACAACCACGACTCCGCATAATCCACTTGCAACATCGACTCAGGCGTTTCCAGTTCTTCTAACCGCATCAGGTTCGGTACCCATTCCCCACGTCGAATTCGATTGGCCAGCATGTAGATGTGTGCCGGGTTGAATCCCTGTCGGCCGCGAGTCACTTCAAAGTACTCGGCAATTCCTTCATCCAGCCACAAAGGAATCGCAGGAACCACGCTGTGAACGTATCCATGCGTGACTTCATGGCGTAAATCCTCTGCAACTCGATCTCCCCAATACGCAAAAACATTTAACGCCGTGTCGTTTTTGACGAACAACGCTCTACGATTTGGAAACGTTGGATGCTTTCGGGTAACGAAATGGTAAAACTCGTCCTGATCTTCAAACAAATAAACGTTGATCGGCTCGTCCGATGTCGGCAGTTCCAGCAACTGAGAAATATCGGTTCGCCGGGCAACCAGTTCGTCCAGTAATCGGTGCCGTTTCGGTAAATGAAAGTTCGTGTGAACGATCAACTGTTCGCGTATTACGGACTGTTCGTTCGGAAGAACGCCCAAGTTTGCCGTCGATTGACAACCGGATAAACATGCGACAAGTGAAACCAGAACCAAGGTCGTTACCTGAAATAACGCGCCCGCTCTATCCCGCAATGCTGGTGCGAGTGACGCTAGACCAAGACTTTTTTTCGCCAGCGTTTCGGCGGAAAGGACTGGTCGGTGAGGCCTCAAATGCGACGGCGCGCGATTCCTGTCGTGACCGAGCTCCGGCGGACATTGCTCGACTGACAAACTATTTCCCACGGCCAACGCTAGCGTTCCTACTCGTTCAGTATTTTTCCCGGAAAGGGAGCGGGACAGTAGCAAACAAGACAAACGAGTGCAAGTTACACATTCGGATTCGTCGTGGGATAAGCCTTTTAATGGAGCAAGAATATCGCCAAAGTCATTCTGAGGGAGCTTTAATCCGCCGCGGCGGAAAGAATCTCGCCCAAAAACACGAGAGATCCTTCAGTCGGCTAGGCTCCTTCAGGATGACTTGGCCGTTTGTCGCTTTTTCCCAATAGCAATGTTGGGCGTACGCCAGCCAACCAAAGAAGAAAAACGTACCCGCTTGAATTCGGCTAGGATCTGGTTGGACGTCAATTGACGGCCCCAACTTCGCAATTCGGAATTCGTCTTGACCCCTTGCAATCAAAAATGCAGAATCCGCAATTATTGCCGTAAACCATTGGTAGCACTTGTTGCAAAACCACCGGAAAGCGGACATCCATGGAAGGATTTTCAAATGAGACATGTTGGTTGGAAAATTGATTTTTCTGTCGCATTAGCTTGTGTGTTTGCTGTGTTGGCCGTCGGCTGCGGAGGCGAAGCCGAAAAGGATACCTCTGACGACAAAAAACAAGCCCGGCTTGCAAAAACTGAGACCACATCGGTAACGCCGTCCAGCCCCACGATTGAAACTTCTCCGGCGAAACGCAAATCTGATTTGCCACCACGCGATGCCGCACCCGACGTGGTTTGCCGTGCATTCTTGGATCTGCTCCGATCTGACAAACGCTTAGCGGCTGAAAACTTGTTGACTCGTTCCGCCTTAGCCGTCACTGGAAGGGCAGACCTTCGGCTCGAACCGTTGGGTAGCGACGCCGCAAAATACGAACTGGGTCAACCGCAATATGCAACCAACAAACAAGTGTTGGCGCAGGTTGTTTGCAAAATCACCGATGAAATCGACGGCGAAAAATTTGAGTCGGACTTAACCTGGATGGTTCGTAAGCAAAACGAAGGCTGGCGAATCTCAGGGATCATGATTCAATTGGAAGCTGACCAACCCCAAGACCTGTTAAGCTTTGAAAACTATGACGACGTGCTCAAGATCAAGAGCTCTCTCAGTGATGAGCCCGTAGAATACCAAGCCGCCCTACCTAGCGAAAATTCCAGCCGGAAGTAAAACGTCCAGGTTTTCATCTCTAACCAACAACGTCGCATTTTGCTCCCGAGATGCTGCGAACTACGGATCTTCCCAGCGCGGCCCATGCCCCTGCAACTCAAAAAACGGAACAGGAGAAAACGGGGCAACAGAAAAGCATTCTGGGGCGTCAAAAGACTGTGCCGCCCAGGAATTCATGGAGCCGCTCCCGCCAACTGGCCTTAATTAATGGCTGACGATGTTTCGTCGAGAAGACAATGTGATAATGAAGGCTGATAAATGGTGAGCTCATTAGAAAATGTCCTTTTGCTATCATCCCTCCGGGATGAGGGATTTGCGTATTTTTATCTGGTGGTGCGCTGCGCGACCACTGGCTAATGGCTACCAAGCCTTCAGCTTCAATGATCGTACGGCTGAATTGGAATGTTAAACAACGGATGCTCCGTCATAGGACACCGCCTTCCTGCCATCGCGCAGCAAAGCTCGGTTGCTCAAATAAAATGAACAACCGAGCTTTTGTGTTGGCACAATTTTTTGCTTATCGGTTAACGGCGACTCCGTTGGCGTCTTTTGCCATTTTTGCATTGACAGCGGCCAATAGCTTCGTAGAAAGCGGTTCGTCCTTTTGGATCTGAACAACCTGCTCCAGTTGTGTTTTGCCCTCAGCCCATTGCTCGTTCAATAAGTGGTGATAAGCCAACAGAAAATGAGCCGACATCGACGGCTTGGTTTGAACATGTTGCTTCAACGCTTGAAGTTGACGGTCGTAGCGGGTCAAGTCTTTGCCGTAAACCGACTTCAACACCTCGCGTGTCCAAGTGTTTCCCAGAGCCATGGCGTCGTAGGCATCCGCAGCAGAGGAATCGAACTTGCTAGTTGCAAAACTCGCCAATGCACGAAATTGATAGGCGTTTGTGTCTTTCGGAGCGAGACGGACCACTTCGTCCAGTTTTTCGCTGGCTTTGGCGTATTGACCACTCTTGAACAAGCTAGCGGCCTCGGATGTGTATTTTCTAGCCAATTCCGCTGGCGTAGCAGGTTTCACAGGCTGAGGCTTCACTGGCTGCGGCTGGGAAACGATCGGTTGTGGATAAACTGGCTGTCCATAAATGGGTTGCTGGTAAGTTGGCCGATACCTCGAATTTGGACAGGACGGTTGATGATAAGTCGGCTGTTGGTACACCTGTTGTTGATAGTTCGGTTGTTGATAGGTCGGTTGTTGATAACTCCGTTGTTGAGAAGTAAAACGACCGAGCAACTGCTGGGCAATTCCGTTTCCACGGCGAGAAAGATTTTGAGCATTCAGCTCCCCAGCGCTGGCTAGCAATACAATGCTCATGACAATTGATACAACAGGTTTTGAGATTTGAGTTCGCATGTTGGGGTTCCTTGATCGAAAGTTGGTTGTTTGTTTGTCTCACGTACGGGTGAGCGGCGATTTGTTACAATAAAAATGATTAATTTGCCAAAAAAAAGACCCGCGACTTGACGTGCGGGTCTTTCGATTTCGGCCTGATCAATCCCGATTTATTTTCGGAACGGATTCGACTGTTGCAGTGTAGTAGCTGCTTGTGGCAATAACTGAGCTGGAGCCACGTTGTTGACTTCAATCAATTGTTGACCGCCGACACCAATGGCTTGCCCAACCCCGTTGTCCGTTCCGACGCCAATTGCCAATGTGCCGGGATCAACGCCGATTCCGAGTCCTTGGCCACCATTGACACCGATGCCAATTCCTTCACCACCGTTGACACCGATGCCAGTTCCGGTTCCGCCATCAATTCCGATGCCCGTTCCAACTCCGCCGTCGATGCCGATACCGGTTCCAACTCCGCCGTTGATACCGATGCCTTCGCCGTAGCCACCATTGACGCCGATACCTTCACCGATGCCACCGTTAATGCCGGTTCCGATTCCTGTTCCGCCGTTGATACCGGTGCCGTAGCCTTGACCGCCGTTGATTCCGACGCCTTGGCCGTAGCCACCGTCGATTCCGATGCCTTTTCCATAACCGCCGTCATATCCTTGTCCGTGCCCAACACCACCGTTGTAACCTTCGCCGATTCCGACGCCGCCGTTGTATCCTTCGCCGATGCCAACGCCGCCGTTGACGCCAGTACCTTTACCGTACCCGCCTTCAGAGCCGATTCCGATTCCGGTTCCGCCGTCGATTCCGTGTCCGATACCAACGCCGCCCTTGTCGCCCACGCCGACACCGACGCTACCAGCACCGTCGCCGATTCCGATTCCAACTCCGCCATCGACTCCGACTCCGACTCCTTGTCCGCCGCCGTTACCGATACCGATTCCGACGCCGTTTCCTACACTGGCACCCGTTCCGGCTCCATTGCTGCTTTGGCCCACGCCGCCATTAACGCCGATTCCCATGCCGCCGCCAACGCGATCCAGCCCAATGCCGACTCCGCCATTGCCGTCGAGTGAGATATTGGCTCCGTCGTTGACTTGCATGTTCATTTGTGGGGTGCCATTTTGGCCGAAACCAAATCCGGGTTGCGGTTGTCCCCATTTCGCAGAAGGCGTTCCGCCGTAGTCGCCGGTCTCCAATTCATACTGGCTGGGAATCTTGTTCTGAGGTTGGCCTTGCTGAGTTCCTCCCGGACGCCAATCCGTTGGCATGACGGCAGAACGGTAGCCCGACTGACCACCAGCTTGCCAGCCACCCTGGCTCTGGCCACGATTGCCGCCGTTGCCACTAACGGCTCGGTTGAGCGCTTTTCCCAGATCGAACTGTGCGTTTGCTGAAGATGAGAATTGGGTGACGCTGCAAATGGCCGCGAACATGATGATCGTGTTAAAAAGTCTCTTGGTCATTGGATCTTTCCTCGGTGTTGTTGTTTGAGTCGAAGGCACCGTTTTTTCTTTTAGCTGGTTGCCTTTGCAACCACATACGAAGCAGTGGGCGATTGTTACAACGGGTAAGGAAAAAAACAGAAAAATATCAGTCTGGCACCGCGAATGGATTGACAGGAGAATCAGAGCAGAATTTCCCTGGAAATTGGCCAAACCGCGCGCAAAAAAGCTCGCGTCCAACCTGAACGCGAGCTTTCGAATATTGATATTTCTATTCGCCAGATCGTTAGCGAGTGGGCATTGGAGGTGCCTGCCGGGCAATGGTCAACAGATTCATCGTCACAGGGTCATTGGGCAGCTGTTTCAATACTCGCTCGAATTCCTCGGTGGCGTCTTGACGGTGCCCCAGCATCAAATGGTGATATCCCAACAAAAACCGTAAGGATGCGGCGGCACTGGGTTGTTTTGCCGCATTCTGCAATTTGGAATATTGCTGCGCGTAAGCGTCAGGATTTCCATAATAACCGCGCAATTGCTCCCAACTCCAGATTCGAGTCCGGGCGGACGCTGCATAAGCTTTTTCGGCGGCCCCCTCAAAGTCCCCCACTGCAAACCGGCACAGCGAATGAAACGGATCAGGCAGGTGTTTTTCGGTGGAGGTGGACTCGGCTTGTTGAATCTGAGCTGCAGCCTTGGCAAAATCTGCGCTGCGAAATGAGCGAACCGCCTCAGCGTAGCTTTGAAATCCTGCAGCCATTGACACAGCTCCCGTGGCCGTTGTCGGTTGGCGATCGATCACGCCGACTCTCAAAGGGGCGTATCCTGGTGGATAGTACAATAATGTCTGAGCACCTAATGCGTGAGGATTCATTCCGTTGATACCGTTGCCGTTATCAACTTTTCCTGTAGCGAGTGAGTCTCTTCCGATCCCTCGCTGATTCCGAGTCGCATTACCGGAAACTCGAGGAATATTGAACTGCCGCCCGCCGGCATTCACCCGAATATTGTCTTTATCGACGCCGACGCCCACACCGACACCTTGGTTGACGCTGGCACCTTGGCTGGCATCTTGAGCGGGCAATTTGGAAGCAGAATCATCTCTGGCAAACGGATTATTGAACTCCGCTTCTTGGGCTGTCGCTTGGTCGCCTGTACGAGCGGAATCGGCCAGGCTTCGCGCCTGATTAATAATGTTGTTGATTCGATCGAGATCTTGCCAAGGCACGGCCGATGCACGCAGCGGCACGAACAATCCCAGCGAGATTGAGAAAATGAGTAGTTTTGATTTCACGGCCAACTCCCGGTAATGAGTTAAAGTAGATTTGCTTCAATTACGCGGCCGTTTGAGGTTGTTACAATGAAACATCGTTTTTTATGGACAAATCTCAGAATTGTGTTTATTTTTGTCGAAAAACACGGTTCCCGAATGATTGAACCAGATAATTTTCTCAGAAAAAATGTCCCCGACGATTTGCAATGGCACATAAAGCCTGAGTAGCATTTCAAGATTAGCAAATCAGAAGATTCCTCATCCGGGGGGCGGATAAGCGTGCTGGAGAACACGAACGGTGTAGACGATCTAGAATTGTTGCGTTCCGCAAAAGACGGCAATCAGGACGCGTTTAACGAAGTTCTGATCAAGCACCGCGAGCGACTGCGGCGAATGGTCGCCCTGCGAATGAACCAAAAACTGCAGGGCAGGCTGGACGCTTCCGATGTGATTCAGGACACGTTCGCCGAAGCAGCGAGGACACTTCCGGCGTACCTTGAGAGCCCCAAGATGCCGGTCTACATTTGGCTTCGTTGTTTGGCTGGAGAAAAACTAATTCAGGCTCATCGCGCACATCTCGGTGCGCAAAAGCGCGATGCTGGACGCGAGCAATCGATTTATGGAGGCGCGCCTGCTGCAGGTTCGCAATCGTTGGCTATTGAGTTGGCGGGCAGTATTACATCGCCGACTCAGGCAGCCGTTAAGAATGAAGCCAAGAGCCAGTTGATGATTGCCCTGGAGTGCATGAATGAAGTCGATCGCGAGATCTTGACATTACGCCATTTCGAACATCTTTCCAGCCGCGAAACAGCGGAGGTGCTGGGGATGAATTACGAAGCGGTCAAAAAACGTTATCTCCGGGCTCTGAATAAATTGCAAAAGATTCTGGTCGAGATATCAAACCAGCCAACAAGTTGAGCTACAACCGTGACCAAAATGTGGGTTCTGTGCTGACACCGAAGATCACTCCATTCTGAATTTCTTGAGAACGACATGACGGACAAAACAAAACAGGCCTGCATCCAATTCGACGACCTGATCGATCGTTTTGCCAACGAAATCCGTCGCGGCGACCATCCGCAAATCGAAGAGTACGTTGAGCAGCATCCCGAGCACGCCGATTCGATTTTGCGGTTATTCCCGGTTTTGGAATTGATGGAGCGAAATGATTCTCCGGTTCAAGACCTTAGTGAATCGGGATTGTTGCAGGCGGAGATGATGCAACTGAATTCAACGCCGCCACTGCGTAAGTTAGGCGATTATCGAATTCTCCGAGAAATCGGGCGCGGAGGAATGGGGATTGTATTCGAAGCTGCACAGGAATCGCTCGGTCGGATCGTCGCACTCAAACTACTTCCAGAGTCGGCTCAGTTCGACGAACGACGCCAACAACGATTTCAACAGGAAGCTTTGGCATCGGCCCAACTACACCACACCAACATTGTTCCTGTGTTTGGCGTGGGAACACACAACGATACCGCTTACTTTGTAATGCAGTTTATCGATGGACAACCACTCGATAGCGTTATCACTGAATTGTCGCGTATCCGAACAAACGATGCGAAAAACGCCAGCCATATGACGGAAGCGAAAGCTCATGCCGAAGTCTCCACCATCGCAAGCTTGATCGTCCACGATGAAGACTTGCAACAGCCCGATTCATCGTCGGAATCTGGTGCGACCATCAATCCTGCCACTGTCAGAACCAACGGATCCAATTCCTCGGCCAGCTCGATCGCGACCGAGGGAGTGTATTGGCGCAATATCGCCAAGATCGGAATCCAGGTGGCCAACGCGTTGGAACATGCCCATTCGAGGAAGATTCTTCATCGCGATATCAAGCCTTCCAATTTGATGCTCGATAAATCCGGCTGCACCTGGGTGACCGACTTTGGCTTGGCGAAATATTTCGGGAGTCCTGATTTGACCCGCACAGGTGAAGTCTTAGGCACGCTACGATACATGAGTCCCGAACAACTCAACGGTACCGCCGATGAGCGTAGCGATGTGTTTTCACTGGGACTGACGCTCTACGAATTGGCCGGATTGAGACCGGCATACGATGCTGTTGACCGAAGTCAATTGATGAAACAGGTAATCGAGGCGAGGCCCAAACCGCTGCGCACGATCAATCGGCAAATTCCCAAAGATCTGGAAACGATTATTCAGAAATGTATTGCCAGCGACCCTGGCAAGCGCTACCCAAGGGCGATAGATGTTGCCCAGGACTTGAATCGATTTGTGACCGGCCAGCCCGTGTTGGCGCGGAGGATCAGTGCCTTTGAAAGATCCGTCAAATGGTGCCGCCGCAGACCCGCAGTGGCCTCGTTGTGTGCCGCTTTGACTATCAGCTTGATCGCCGGGATCGCGGGAATCACCTGGCAATGGCAGAAAACGGCAGACGCCCTGCTTTTGGCCAACGAAAACTTGAATGAAGCCAACCGGCAAACCCAAGTTTCGAAGGAACATTTTCGCCAGGCGCGCGAAAGCGTGAGCCGCTTTTTTACTGTCGTGAGCCAGCAGCGATTATTACGCGAGCCTGGATTTCAACCGTTGCGCAAAGAACTCATGCAGGAAGCCCTCGACTATCATACGCAATTCGTCAGTCAGTACCGTGATGACAATGAACTGAAACGTGAACTGGCACAGAGTCTGTATTACATCGCTGAAATTGAAGGTACGCTCAACGCCGATCCGTCACTCGCTGATGCTCTGGACGAACCGATTAACATCTTCTCCGACTTAATCGAGTCGGAACTGGATGACTCAGAACTTCGGTTGTGGTTGGCCAGATGCATGAGTCTCAAAAGCAGAATCTTGGGAAGATTCGATCTGAAACGTTCACTGGCGAATCTGCACAATGCGATTGAGGTCCTCGAAACACTTAGATCCGATTTTCCAGAGGCGAATTTCGCCGACGACGAACTGGCAAAAAACTATCAGATGCTGGGCCTGACTTATGAACAACTTGATCGTGCTCAATCGCGAACAGATCGTTCGCTGGACAACTACACCAAGTCGCTGCAGTTACGCCAGAAAATCCAGAGCGAATCTCCCAATAATCTGGAAAACACCGTCAGGCTCGCTGAAGTCCATCGCGATCTCGGAATTACGTACCGGCGCATGGCAGATTCCGATCAAGCAATTGAACACTATGATCAAGCATTGGCGTTACTGCAGCCCATTGTCGAACGCGATCCGGATAGTATGCTTGCGCGTAAAGCCTTGGGCTCGATTGCCAACTCGATCGGATTCTTTTATGGCCGTGGCCGTACCGAAGAAGATTATGAAAAGGCTCTATCCTTTTATGAAATCTCAAAACAACAATACCAGGCGTTGGCTGATAACAATCCGCTGGTCATCGAATATCAAGACGGCGTTGCCCGGGCGGCGCTCAACGCCGGAGGCGTGTATCAAGTTCAGGGGCAGTTGGAGAAGGCTCTCGAAAACCGGGAGTATGCAGAGCAAGTCCGAGAAAAACTCTGCAATCTGAATCCGGATGCAATTCATCTGCGCAGTAGTTGGGCCGTTTCGCTGAATGGGGTTGGGTCAACATTGCGGGATCTGGGCAGGATCGATGAATCTATTGCCCAACATCAGTTGGCTCACGAACAACATGTTCGAGCCGTTCTAGCTGACAAAAGCCAAACGATCACGAGGCTGCGACTGATTGACGGAATCATTCAGATTGCGCGAGTCCAATCTGCCGGGCAGATGTTCTCGGAAGCTGTCGAAAGCATCGATTCCATCGAAGAACACACTTCGCCGACCGACTCTCGACCACTTTTTTACCGAGGCCGGGAGTATTCAATCATCGCCAGCAAGATTGGGCAGCTGACTGAAGATGAAAAAGGCGAACCGCAAACTGAACTGCTGTCCGATTGTTTGGAGAAAGCCAAAACGGCATTAACCGAAGCGGCCGAGCGAGGAATGGATGTCGTCAAATGGAGCCAACGTGACGCTGCTTTTCAGAATTTCGGGAAGTATCCAGAATGCGCTGAGATCCTTGCGTGGCTTAGCGACGAGTTCAAGCCTGAATGAGTTTATCGTGATTTGAATGTTACAGAGGAACCAATAATCGGAGGCAACAATGTCCAGCAGTCACCCAAGCCGTCTCAGTCGCATTGAGACTCAATGGTCCATGGTCGACCTTGCCCACGGGTCCAAATCCTCGCGTGGTCATGTACAGGAACAGTTAATTGAGCGTTACGGACCGGCCATTAAGCGTTACCTATTGGCGTCCTTGAAAAATGAAGATGCGGCAGCGGAAGTCTTTCAGGAATTTGCCCTGCGGTTTGTCCGAGGTGATTTCCGAAACGCCGACGCCGAAAAGGGCAAGTTTCGCAGCATGATCAAGACATCACTTTACCGCCTGATGATCGACTATCACCGTCAAAGCACGAAGCAGAAAAAGCTCGGGTTAGCGGTGGAGGTGGATGAAGTTGTTGCGGAACAAGACGACGAGCCCAAGAACGATTCGTTTTCCATGGCTTGGAGGGAATCTCTGTTGGACGAATCATGGAATCGCCTGGAACAATTGGAACAGCAGACTGGCAAATCGTATTTCACCGTATTGCGAACACGAGTCGATCAACCTCAGTTAACCACTCGGCAGCTCTACCAATGTCTAGTTGAGCGAGATGTGAGCTTGCCCGCCGAATCCGCCTTCCGCGTTTTTCTTCATCGATCCCGTGCGCGACTGGCCGCGATTTTGCGAGATCAAGTTGTTCAATCGCTAGATAACCCAACTGACGAAGAAATCGAATTGGAACTGATCGAACTTGGGCTGCACCACTATTGCAAATAAAGATGGGAGGCTTGTTCCTTTCTGATTTTCCCGTTGGATCATCTGGGATGCGTTGCCGCGCACGCTGTCAAGAGAGTCCAAAGATTCACCAACGCGATTGCAATCAGCACTGGCACAATCTCTCTTAAATAAAAGAATGACTTGATTTTTGGGTCGTAGATAAGATGCGTCGACGCCAAATATCCAACCGTTTTTCAGAATGTTTTCATGGGTGGAGCCCAACCAGTGGACTGCAGTACGATCGTCAAGACGACACAGGTCACGACAACCATCATAACGACTGCCCAAATTCGTTTTAGCGAAGTTCCATTTGCTGCAACTCCCAGGATCACGCCGGCGAGTCCCAACTCAAGGGATTGGCCCAGCCACCATCCGATCATCAACGGCAAAGAAATCGTGCTGATCGAATAGAGTCCCAACGCAAGTGCTCCCCACACGACGAAACCTGCGATGGTACCCAAGCGAAATCCCGACAGAGCGCCCCGAACATTCAGTTGTCGAAAGAGCCAACATAAACCAAGAGTGAGAATCAAAAACGCGAGGTATCCGAGTGGGATTCGACGAAACGCTTCTTCCGGTTCAAGAAGAAAGGGGCTCTTGGCGAGATATTGCCTTGCCAATACGCCACCATGCAACAACAAGTCGATTCCTATCGTCAGCACCCAGGCGGCCGCAACTGAAAGCAGCGTTCGTGTCACCGTGGGATTATCCGA